>JBKJNM010000243.1:0-9320 GCA_046593655.1 Lacibacter sp.
GCAGCACAGCCGCAGCAGCAGTGGTATAAAAGAACCAACAGATATTAATGCATTGTGTGATGAATATTTAAGATTAAGTTATCACGGATTAAGAGCAAAAGATAAAAGCTTCAATGCGACATTAAAAACTGATTTTGATACTTCAATCGGTAATATCAATATCATTCCGCAGGATATTGGAAGAGTGATATTGAATTTATTGACGAATGCTTTTTATGTGGTTGATGAAAAGAAGAAGACAGGGGTGCAAGATTATGAACCTACAGTTACAGTGAAGACTTCCAAGAACCCCCCTTCGGGGGGCAGGGGGGCTGAGGTTTTGATCTCTGTTACTGACAACGGCAACGGCATCCCACAAAAAGTATTGGATAAAATCTTCCAACCATTCTTTACTACCAAACCTACAGGTCAAGGAACTGGCTTGGGCTTAAGCTTGAGTTATGATATTGTAAAAGCACATGGTGGGGAATTGAAAGTGGAGACGAAAGAAAATGAAGGATCGGAATTTTTGATACAATTACCTGTAAATTGATATGATGAAAAGATTAATTACGCTAATTGCTCTCATTTCATTTGTAACTGCAATCAGTTATGCACAGGCCGACAGTTCTGCTTCTTTCGAAATTTTTGACCTTAAGCAGCAACTTAAAAATGCTGGCAGTGATACCAGTCAGGCATTTACCCTGGCAACCCTTAGTTATTTTTATGCCTATAGTAATTATGATTCTTCTTTACTTTATGCCGAAAAAGCCTTGAAGCTTTCTAATAAAATTGACTATGCCATGGGAAGAGCAAATGCTTTATTAGGTTTTGGCAACCTCTACCTGCGGCAGGGAAATTTTCCCCTGGCATTGCAATATCAATTTCAGGCGCTGGAATTAAGCGAAAAATTCCAATTCCAAAGAGAAAAAGCAATTTCGCTGATGGAATTAGGTTTCACATACGGGTCGCTATCTGATAACGTCAGGTCAATGGCTTATGCAAAGCAGGCAAGAGATTTATTCAGCAAAAATTCCTGGGATAACTTTAATGTTGAAAATGAAATTTCAATCACCAATGTATACATGGCTACCGGTAAGAAAGACAGTGCCTTGTTGTGTATGCAAAAAGCATACGACGACCCAAAAAATCAAGCATTGTTGCACATTATCCTGGAAGTGTTGGGAAGTATACATACCAGCTTAGGCAATTTTACTGTTGCAAATGAACATCTGCACCGTGCAATTTCATTGGATATAGAAAAAAATGACCTTTATAGCCTCATCTTTGCCTATAACAGCATGGCAAAATTATTTCAGGCTACAAAGCAACCTGATTCCTGTATTTACTATGCAACAAAAGGGTTTATCGTAGCCGAAAACATACGCCTTAATGAGGGACTTCTCATCACTAGCCTCCTGCTCACAAATGAAATTGAATCCAGCAATATCGTCAAAGCACTTTTTTATAGAAAAAAATATGACGATGTTTATAATAAAATGTATGGGCCGGAAAAAGTGCTGGCCTTACAAAAAACATTGGTAGAGCAACAGGAAAGGGAAAGGCAGGTAACTGAAGACAGGAAAGCAAATGAAAACCGGTTAAAACAGTATGCTTTTATGAGTGGCCTGGCCCTCCTGCTTTTAGTTGCTTTATTCTTATACAGGAACAACCGTCAAAAACAAAAAGCAAATAAAGTTTTAGAAACAACGCTGACAAATTTAAAATCCACCCAAGCCCAACTCGTTCAATCAGAAAAAATGGCTAGCCTTGGTGAACTTACCGCAGGCATTGCCCACGAAATTCAAAACCCATTAAACTTTGTAAATAATTTTAGTGAAGTAAGTAAAGAGTTACTGGATGAAATGAAAATAGCATTAGATAATGGCGATGCTATTGATGCAAAAGAATTAGCCAATGATGTTATTAAGAATTTAGAAAAAATAAATCACCATGGCAAACGGGCCGATGCCATTGTAAAAGGAATGCTGCAGCATAGCCGCAGCAGCAGCGGACAAAAGGAGCCAACTGATATAAATGCTTTGGCAGATGAATACTTAAGATTGAGTTATCATGGATTGCGGGCAAAAGACAAATCATTTAATGCAACATTCAAAACTGATTTTGATGAAACGATTGGCAACATTAATATTATTCCGCAGGATATTGGCAGAGTTATTCTAAACTTACTTACGAATGCTTTTTACGTTGTTGATGAAAAAAAGAAATTGAACATCCCCGGTTACGAACCAACAGTTTTAATAAGTACAAAAAAGATTGGCGATAAGGTTGAAATAAAAGTTACTGACAACGGCAACGGCATTCCCCAAAAAATATTAGACAAAATATTTCAACCCTTCTTTACTACTAAACCCACGGGACAGGGAACAGGATTGGGTTTATCATTGAGTTATGATATCGTAAAAGCACATAGTGGGGAATTAAAAGTAGAAACCCTGTCTGCCGAAGCAGCAGCGCAGGCAGGCAAAGAGGGAGAAGGCACAACATTTATTATCTCATTACCTATTTAATAGCAATTGATGAAACTCACTAAAAAACTCGAAGCAGAAATCCTAAAAATATATAATGCCTATTGGGACGCTTATCTAAGTGGTGATATGAAGACCTTTGCCACTATGTTAGATGAGAATTGCTACATTATTGGTTCTTCAGAAAATGAAGCATTCAAAACTAAAAAGGCAGCACTTAAGTTTTATAAAGCCACTGCCGGCCAGATTGCTGGAAAATCCGAGTTGCGAAACCGAAAGATCAGTCTAAAACCAGTTAGCAATGGTATTATGGTTATTGAACAAGCAGATTTTTTTGTTTTGATAGATGACACATGGACTTTTTATAATCATGGCAGAATTTCCACCATTTTTCAGAAGAAAAATAATGCGTGGAAGATCATTCATCAGCATGGATCACTTCCTGATTCCAAAGCAGGCGTAGGTGAACAACTAAGTACCGATAAAATTAAGGCGGAGAATAATCAGCTGCGTGATGCTGTAAAACGCCGTACGATTGAGCTGGAAGAAAAAAACCAGGAGCTTGAAATTGAAACTTCACTCGAAAGAGTAAGAACGGTTGCTATGAGTATGAACAAGCCAGATGATATCCTGGGTATCTGTAAAATCATGTTTATAGAATTGCATGCTCTTGGGTTCTCCAATTTACGCAATACACTTATAAATTTTTGGGATGATTCCCATGATTCATTAATTGATTATGATTATTCGGATTATGCCGGAGGAAACAAAGCAAAACTTGCTTACAGCAGCCACCCTGTTTTTGAGCAATTTCAGAAAAAGATAAAGAAGTCAAAAGATGCATTTGCAAAACTGGTAGTAAAAAAAGATGAGCTTGAAAGTTGGAAACAGCGGCGGCGGCAAAGCGGTGAATACGAAGATCCCCGGCTCAATAATATCCCTGCACTTTATTACTATTTCTATTCCATTGGTGTGGGAGCAATTGGCATCTCAACATTTAGTTCACTCACGGCAGAGAAACTGGATTTGCTCAAACGTTTTAGAAATGTTTTTAGTCTTGCCTACCAGCGGTACACTGATATTTCACTGGCTATTGCACAGGCAAGAGAAGCAGAAATAGAACTGGCATTAGAAAGAGTGCGTGCAAGAACAATGGCCATGCAGAAAAGTGAAGAATTACCAGAAGCCGCCAAAATATTATTTCAACAAGTGCAATCATTAGGCATGCCTGCATGGAGTGCCGGTTATTGTATTTGGGATGAAGATAAAAAAGGAATTACACTTTGGATGAGCAGCGAAGCTGTAATGCAACCACCCTTCAGAGCACCACTAACCGAAGATGCATCCTTTATTCATATGAGGGAAGCACATGAAAGGGGAGAAAGCTTTTTTGTTGAAGAAATTGGCGGTGGTGAATTGGTTAAACATTATAAGTACATGCGTACGCTTCCCGTGGTAGGAGAAATTCTTGACTCAATTATTGAAGCCGGTCATCCGCTTCCAACATTTCAGATCTTTCATATTGCCTATTTTTCACAGGGCTTTCTTTTGTTTATAACTTATGAGCCTGTACCTGAAGCTCATGAAATATTTGAACGTTTTGGAAAAGTATTTGACCAGACTTATACCCGTTTTCTCGACCTGCAAAAGGCAGAAGCACAAACAAGGGAAGCACAAATAGAAGCATCGCTGGAAAGACTCCGTGCAAAAGCAATGAGTATGCAGCATTCTGATGAATTAGATGAAGTGCTGTCTGTATTGTGCAACCAGTTCGATATTTTAGGTATTGTCCCCATGAGCACTCACATGACCGTTATGGATCTAGAAAAAAACATTTTCACTTTCCGGGAAACCGGAAAATTTGGAGACAGAAGTTTTGGCGAACAAACAGTGGCTTTAGATGCCATGGACAACTGGAAAGAAACTGTTGATAAATGGAAGGCCAATGAGGCAACTTCCATAAATCGTTTACATTTTCCTCCGGAATCGCTGCCGCAGGTATGGGAAGTTTTTCATGAGTCCTTTGCGTCTATGCCCGAAGCATCCCGAATAACCCCCGCCGACTATCCGGATGGCATCTATCACACTGCGGGTAAGCATCCGTTTGGGTATATTGGAATGAATCAAACCCGCCCCGCCACTGATGCAGAAGAAAAGATTGTCATAAAATTTGCCCATGAATTTGGGAGGGCATACCAGCGATTCCTTGATTTGCAAAAAGCAGAAGCACAAACAAGAGACGCACAAATAAACCTGGCAGTGGAAAGAGTGAGAGCAAGAGCCTTGGCTATGTTCAAATCAGAAGAAATTCTGGAAGTGGTTTTTAAGCTGAAGGAGGAACTGATGAGTTTGAATATTCCCGGGGTTGTGGCTGCCACCATTCATTTGCACGAAAAAAATGGCATGCATCGCATGTGGGATCTTTCTTCTATAGAAGCAAGGGATGAAAAACTTCACCTTCCATTGGATATAAGTTTCCGGTTAGAAGAAACAGACCCTGACTTTTTTCTGAGAAGGATTTGGGGTAATTCTAAAAAATATTTTTTGGTAATGCAGGATGAGGATGATTTACAACGAACCTTTCAATGGCTGCGAGATAATAATAAATTAAAAGAAGCCGACGAAGCAGACCAGTTCATAAAAGCAACTCAATTAAAAAAATTATATCACCCCACTATCCAACTGAACAATGGAAGAATGTGTATTGATTTGCTGGAAGCACCATCAGATGAAATTGAATCTATTCTGACAAAAATGGGTGATGCCTTTGATTTGGCCTATAAACGTTTTGAAGATTTGAAAAATTCAGAAGCGCAATTAAAGGAAGCAAAGATTGAAGCGGCATTGGAAAGAGTAAGAAGCAGAACAATGGGTATGCAAAAAAGCGAAGAGCTCAAAGAGGTCATTCAGGTTGTATATGAACAGTTCGTTCACTTAAATATTCATATTGAACATACCGGGTTTATTATGGATTATAAAGCCAGTGATGATATGCATATCTGGCTGGCCGACAAACATGCGGTTCCTGCCGAAGTAACATTGCCTTATTTTGATTGTGCCCATTGGAATAGTTTTATTGAAGCCAAAGAAAAAGGAATTAATTTCTTTGCTAACCATCTGAGCTTTGAAGAAAAAAATAAATTCTATCATGATCTTTTTAATTTGATTCCTGGATTGCCGGAGGAAACATTGGAGTATTATTTTAGTTGCCCTGGCCTTGCCATATCTACTGTACTGTTAGAGAATGTTGGCTTGTACATCGAAAACTTTTCTGGTACTCCTTATTCGGATGAAGAGAATGATACCCTCATGCGTTTTGGAAAAGTATTCGAGCAGACCTATACCCGTTTCCTCGATTTGCAAAAAGCAGAAGCACAGGCAAGAGAAGCACAAATAGAATTGGCCTTGGAAAGAGTGAGAGCAAGAACAATGGCCATGCAGAAGAGTGTTGAGCTGGCAGATGCAGCTCAACTTCTTTACCAGGAATTTGGAACGCTTGGTATTCATACTTTTAGCTGCGGCTATATGTTTATTGATGAAGTAAAAAAAACACAAACTGGATGGGTCGTGCTTCCGAATGGTGTATTGCTTCCGGATTTTATTGTCTTTCCGTTAACCGGTGATCATGTATTGGATAGCAGGTATAAAGACTGGAAGGAAAAGAAACCACTTCATATTTACGAAATACAAGGTGAAGTAAATAAAGAACACCACCGGTTTTTATCTGCTCATGTTCCTCCGTTTGTAGTACAGGATATCTTTTCAAAAATGCCGGATCGGATAATTTTTTATTGTCCAAATTTTTCGTATGGTTACCTGTTGATATTGGCCACTGAGCTTTTTTCACCGGAAGAACAGCAAACAATTATTCGCTTTGCTAAGGTTTTTGAAATGACTTATACCCGTTTCCTTGATCTGCAAAAAGCAGAAGCACAGGCAAGAGAAGCAAAAATAGAAATAGCTGTAGAAAGAGTAAGGGCCAAAGCACTTGCTATGCATAGATCAGAAGATCTGCACAGTGTTGTGGTCACCTTGAAAAAAGAATTGATGAGCTTGCAAATACCGGATATAACAGCAGCTACAATATACCTGGCACAGGATGATGGCTCAATCAGGGTATTAGATCTTTCAGATAGCGGTGGAGAGGATGATGATAAACCTCAATTGAAACTCGATAAAGTATTCAGACTAGAAGATACTGACCCTGACCTATGGATAAGAAAGATGTGGGATCGTAACGAAAATTATTTTGTTTTGGAAGCGGATGAAGATGATTTTGTTCGGGTAGTTGAATGGATAAGAACCGTTGATCCTATTGGTGCGGAAATGGCTGAAAAGATCATTAGGGAAAAATCAATAAAAAAAGCATGGCTTCCAACTGTAAAACTTGAAAAGGGAATAATGAATATTGACCTGCTGGCACCACCCAATCCTGAAATTGAGAGTATTCTTTTGAAGATGGGCGCAGGGTTTGACCTTGCTTATAAACGTTTTCTTGATTTACAAAAAGCAGAAGCACAGGCAAGAGAAGCAAAAATTGAAGTGGCATTAGAAAGAGTTCGTTCAAGAGCAATGGCCATGCAAAAGTCGGATGAGCTGAAGGATTTAATTACAACAGTTTCTATTGAGCTAAGTAAGCTTGACTTTGAATTGGATCGTTGCTTCATCATGACTTTTGATCATCAAACAAAAGATTCTATTTGGTGGATGTCACATCCGGAATCTCCTGAACCATCGGGACTATTTATAAAACACCATGAGCATTTACCATATTTATCCCACATCAAAGCCTGGGAAGAGCGGCAGATAAAGTGGGAATATTTATTGGAAGGGGAAGTAAAGAAAACATGGGATGCATTCCTGTTTAATGAAACAGAACTTTCAATATTGCCGGAAGAAGTAAAAGCAAATATGCGTGGGCTTGAGAAAGTTTACTTCTCATCATCGTTCAACAACTTTGGCTGTTTATCATTGGCAACTTTAGCACCTTTATCCAACGAATTGTTTGATATTATGCTGCGTTTTGCAAAAGTGTTTGATATGACATACACCCGGTTTAATGACCTCAAACAAGCAGAAGCACAAACAAGAGAAGCGCAGATTGAAACTGCATTGGAAAGAGTGAGAAGTAGAACTATGGGAATGCAGCATAGTGATGAATTACAAAATACCGCCTTGCTACTATTTCAACAAGTACAGGCACTAAGCCTTTCGTCATTTGCTGCTGGTTTTAATATCTGGGATGATGACAGGAAAGCAGCTACTGCTTGGATGGCAACAGAAAACGCACTTCAACCATCTTTCAAAACATCAAGTACTGAAGATGTTTTTCTTCATATTCACGAAGCTGCACAAAAAGGAGAATCTTTATTTGTGAGAGAACAGGGCGGAGACGAATTGGAAGTTCATTACAGATATATGGCCTCCATTCCAACCTTCAAAAGTATTATGGAAGAGTGGGCACAAAGAGGCGTTTCGCTACCAAGCTTTCAAATTATGCATTGCGCTTTTTTTTCGCAGGGTTATCTCTTGTTCATTTCTCATGAACCGGTCTCAGAAGCATATGATATTTTTAAACGATTCGCCAATGTGTTTGAACAAACGTATACCCGTTTCCTCGATCTGCAAAAAGCAGAAGCACAGGCAAGAGAAGCAAAGGTAGAAGCGGCATTGGAAAGAGTAAGAAGTCGCACAATGGCCATGCAGTCGAGTAATGAACTGGCCGAAACAGCTGCCGAAGTATTTAAACAACTCATTGGTCTCGGTATTGAGCCAAATCGTTTATACATCGGCATAGTAAAAGATGAAAGCGGTGATATGGAAATGTGGGCAACAGATGAAGACGGTACACAGGTGGGCCAGAAGTTTATGTTCAATAAAAATGAAAATGCATCTGTAAAAAAACTGTACGACGGCTGGGCGGCAAAAGAAAAATCGGTAATAGTAGATATGGAGGGAAAGGAGTTAGAAGATTATTTTCATTATCTGAATGAAGTGATGCATATTCCTTTCAAAGGTGGCCTAACACAAAAAAGACGGGTGCAGAGTGTAGCATATTTCTCTAAAGGATTTATTGGCATGGCTTCGCCAGACGGGCAGGGAAGCGAAACGATACAATTGCTCGAACGTTTTGCAGCGGTATTCAATCTAACGTTTACCCGTTTTAATGATTTAAAAATTGCAGAGGCACATGCTGAACAGGCCGAACAGGATTTGATAGCTATTAAAGAAGCTAAACAAAAAGCCGAAGATGCTTTAATAGAATTACAAGCCACTCAAAAGCAATTGATACAGTCAGAAAAAATGGCTTCATTGGGTGAACTTACTGCAGGCATTGCACATGAGATACAAAACCCCTTGAACTTCGTTAATAATTTCAGTGAAGTAAGCAAAGAGTTGCTGGATGAAATGAAAACTGCTTTGGACAAAGGCGATTCAGTTGATGCAAAAGAAATTGCCGATGATGTTATTCAGAATTTAGAAAAAATAAATCACCACGGCAAAAGGGCAGATGCCATTGTAAAAGGAATGCTGCAACATAGCCGCAGCAGCAGCGGAGTAAAAGATCCAACAGATATCAATGCATTGTGTGATGAATATTTGCGTTTGAGTTATCATGGCTTACGGGCAAAGGACAAAATGTTCAATGCAACCATAAAAACAGACTTTGATAATTCAATTGAAAAAATAAATATTATTCCACAGGATATTGGAAGAGTTATTTTGAATTTAATCAACAATGCTTTTTATGCTGTAGGCGAACGAAGTAAAGCCGGAAGTCCCGATCAAAGCATCGGGGTAGTTGACGAAAAAAAGAAATCAGGAATTGAAAATTATGAACCTACTGTTTCG
>JBKJNM010000135.1:0-21916 GCA_046593655.1 Lacibacter sp.
GTAATTAAATCACGGCCATAAAGCCTGTTGTTTTTTAAACGGGAGTATACACCTAAAATGGCAGCGTTCACGTTTTCCCTTGTGGTTAACGCAGTTTCTGCATCAATTGATTGAAACGGATCTACCTGCAATTCTTTTTTACAACTTGTAAAAGTTGCAACAATTGCCAGCATCAAACCCGGTAATATTAATAGTTTCTTCATTTTACAATTATTTTTTTTCTTTAGAATCCAATTTGAAGGCCTGCATTAAAATTCTTTGTTTGAGGAATGATACCTGTTGAAGTACCTACAAACTCAGGATCATAACCTAACCAATCAGAATAAGTATAGAGGTTTTGCCCTTGCACATAAAATCGGCAACTGGTAAGTTTAAGCTTGCGCAATAAACCTTGCGACAAATCATAAGATATACGGGCATCTCTCATACGAATGAAATCAGCTTTGTTAAACAAACGGCTTGAACCTGTTACATGGTTTACACCGCCTGGTTCTGCTCCACCATTAAAGAGTCTTGGATAAGAAGTGATATCACCCGGCTTTTGCCAACGGTTATCATAAGCCACCTGTAAGGTATTGAATGTGCGATTGGCATTTTCCGACAAGAAGTTTACCTGTCCGTCAGTTGTTAATACACCATACTGGTAAGTAAACAGTACATCAAGCGTAAAGCCTTTCCAGCTGATTGTATTAGTTAAACCGCCCCAATGATCTGCTTCACCATCACCAATATATCTACGGTCACGTAACTGAGGGCTATACGTTACGTTACCAAACGTATCTATAAACATAGGCCTGCCAGTTGCAGGGTTAACACCAGCATATACCTGTGTAAACACGCTGTTGAGGGAACGTCCTACACGTAAAGAAGGGTCGCCCGGTAATAATTGTAAACCATCATATAATTTGCGAACACTATTGTAACCAAAGGCATAGTTGAAGTTGATATTCCAGCGGAAACCATCACTGGTTTTAGGTCTGAAGATCTCTGCATTCAAACCAAATTCAATGCCTTTTAATTCAAGTTCACCAACGTTCTGTGTAAAGCTGGAAACCCCATTTTGCCAGGTTACAGGGCGGGGTAACAATAAATCTTTTGTAATACGTTGATATGCTTCCACCGATCCGCTGAACCGGTTGCTGAGGAAACCATAATCCAAACCAAGGTTAATGGTTTGGTTTCTTTCCCAACGTATATCAGGATTGCCTAATTGTGAATAATTGATTGCAGCTAACTGGTTGTATTGGCTACCTGCTCCATATAAAGATCTTGAATCAAAATTGCCAATCTGATCATTGCCTGTTTGGCCCCATGAACCACGAAGCCTTAAGGTACTGATCCAATTTGTATTTTGCATGAATTTTTCATCATCTATGTTCCATGTAGCTATTACACCGGGGAACCATCCAAATGTATAGTTGGAACCAAATCGGCTTGAACCATCTCTACGGAGGATAAGAGATAATACATAACGATTATCATAAGTATAGTTAAAACGTCCGAAATAACCGGCTCTTTTATACCCAGTTTTAAACTGCCCAACGCTTTCAGCAGTTGCTGCGGCGTTTATAGTCGTAAACTGAAAAGAGGGGAACCCGATGCCTGCGGCATCAATTGATTCACGCAAATCTTTTCTAAATTCAATGCCTAGCAAACCATCTGTTCTGCTTTTGCCGAAAGATTTATTAAAATTGAGTGTCTGCGTTGTAAGAAAATTGCTATTCCAGTCACTTTCAACACTGCCACGGCCACGAACACCAAAACCATCATTTGTACGTGGATCACGGTAAAGATTACCTTGAACCAAACGATAATCAAGAGAGAAAAAAGAGCGGTATGTAAGCCAGCTTGTAAATTTATATTCACCGGTAATAGATCCCACTAATTGATTTGTTTTTTGAGAACCTTTATTGAAATCATTTACAGCTATAACATTCTGGTTTAATACACCGGCCAAAGCAATCTGTGACGCAGGTAATCCAAAATAAGTTCCATCTGCATTACGAACAGGGTTCACAGGAAGAATCAATGAACTGGAAAAAATAGGACTTCCTAAAAAAGATCCGCTCACGCCAAAGGGAAGTTGTTGTTCAAAACTACTCAAGTTGATTTTTGAAGTAATTGAAAGTTTATCTGTAGCCTTATGCGTAATATCTGAATTAAGTGTATAACGTTTAAAATCTACTTTATTAATAATGGTATTTTGGAAACTATAAGAAGCTCCAAGATAGAAAGTGGTTTTATCATTCCCACCACTCATATTAAGATCATAGTTTTGAATAGTACCATTTTTAATAGCCAGGTCCTGCCAGTCGTAAGTAGGCAAAACAGAAATCATAGAATCAACCTGCTTTTCTGTGAAAGCATTGGTTGTAGCAGTTGGTACACCTGTTGCATTTGCCAGCTCACCTAAAACCGAACGTTTGGCATTTAGGAAAGAATAGCCCACTGTTGAGTTAATACCTTGGTTATAAAATGCGCCGGTCCTTGCATTAATATATTCCTGTGTGTTCAACACATCGAATTTTTTAATGAGGCGGGCCGCTCCTAAATAAGTATTAAAATTGAATTTTGTTTTCCCTGCTTTACCTTTTTTGGTGGTAATGATTACAACACCATTTGATGCCTGTGCTCCATAGATGGCGGCGCTTGCAGCATCTTTCAACACATCAATACTTTCAATGTCGTTGGGATTTAAAAAAGCAAGCGGGTTGTTTTGCGTAAAGTTTCCATCCACACTTATGTTTAACTGCACACCATCTACAATGTAGAGGGGTTGGTTACCTGCCAGGTATGAACCTGTACCACGGATACGTACGTTAATGGCACCACCGGGGATACCATTATTTGCTTGCACCAATACACCTGCAGCACGACCTTGCAAAGCACGGTCGACTGAAGCATTGGGGAGGTTGGCAATTTCTTTTCCTTTCACGGAAGAGATCGCTCCACCTTCATCTCTTTTTCTACGCTGTTGATAACCAGTAACAACCACTTCCTGCAGATCTTTATCTGCAGATGTAAGTGAAATAGTGAAGCTGGTACGGTTACTAACGGATACTTCAACATTACTGTAGTTCACAAATGAAAACACCAGGGTTTTTGCAGTTGAGGGTACGCTCAATCTGAACATACCATCTGCACCGGTAGTTGTACCTACAGTGGTACCTTTTACTGTTACAGATACTCCGGGAAGCGGAGTTCCGTCTTTCTCATCTGTTACCTTGCCGGTAACAGCCTTGTCTTGTGCAAAAATGTGCATGGAGCACAGTACTAGCAAAGACAACATACATACAAGTCTTCTCATACTCGTTTTTGATTTATGAATGATAAATAATGTCCAAATTCAAGGCAGGTGTACTTCTAATTAAGGTTGGTTGGATGATAAGGGAAAAAAGTCCCCGGTGCAGTTCATTTTGGTTTAAGGGCTGGCAAAAGTAACAGGTTATGTTATATATTGTTTAAATAATAGACAGAAATTTTTCTGCTTTGCTGCATATTGGATGAACGGTATTATTGTTTTTTTTCTGCACTGCGGTTTAGTGACAGTAACATGACAGGTAATAAAACGAGGTTTGTAATCATAGCTACCAGTAAAGTAAGAGAAGTAAGCCAGCCCAAAGCCTGTGTTCCTCCAAAATCAGAAAAACAAAAGATTACAAAACCTGCTACCAATACCAACGAAGTATAAATAATGCTGATACCTGTATGACGGATTGTTTGTTTTACTGTTTCCTTTACATCATATTGATGCAGTGGCAGCTCCTGCTTATAATTGATCAAAAATCGAATGGTTACATCAATCGCAATCCCTAATGCCACACTGAAAACCAATACTGTACTTGGTTTAAGCGCAATGCCCACCCAACCCATAACACCGGCTGTAAGCACTAATGGAACAATATTGGGTATGAGTGAACAGATCAAAATCCGAAACGACCTGAACAGGTAAAGCATACAAAGAGAGATGAGGAAAAAAGCCCATAGGATACTCTCTTTTAAACCATTAATGATAAAACGGCTGCCTTCAACAAACGTAACACTGGTACCCGTTAATTGAATATTGGCTGAACGTTTCAATTTTGAAGAATCAATATCTGCTGTTGCAATTGATTTATTGTTGATCAATTCTGTATAATGGATGCTATCTGAGTTAAACAAAAGTTCTGCTTTTGCCTGAACCAATGCTAAGATTTTCGGCAAACTATCACTTCCCACATCGGCCATGTTCACACTGATCCTTGCCCGTTGCTTGCTGCTATCCACGAAATTGCCGATCAATTTTGCAAAATTGTTATTCTTGCTGTTGCTGTCTGCCTTCATTTGTAAATAAGGAGCAAGAAAAGCCAGATCAAATTCAGTAGGCACACCATACATATTGCTATCACTATCGTAATAAGCCTGTCGTGCAAACTTTAAACCCTCAGTTAATGCAACGGCTTTACCCATCTCTGGCCGGTTTTGTAAATACACTACCAGTGAATCAATTTTATGAAGGTTAGAAATGCTCCGTGTTACTCCTTGCTTGCGCTTTGTATCCACAACAATCTCAAGAGGCATTACACCCGAAAAATGTTTTTCAAAAAATTTGAGATCAGTATAAAGCTTATCGTTTTTTGGAAGGTCATCAACAATATATCCTACACTTTTTAAACGCATCATACCAAGGATAGAAAATATAACTAAAATGGCTGTGAAGCTATAGGTATATTTCGGATGATTGAATACCCAGTCTTCAATACGGATGATTGCTTTGTTCAATTGCTCATTTTCCAGGTAACGTATATGACGTTGTTTAGGTGATGGTAAATAACTAAGTACAATGGGAATTAAAATAAAAGAGATCACAAACAACACCATGATATTGATGCCGGCAACAATACCAAACTCTCTCAAGATCTGGCTCTTAGTTAATGCAAATACAGCAAAACCAATAGCCGCAGCAATATTACAGAACAGCGTAACAATCCCCATCCGTCCAATCATATTTATCAATGAACCATGCTTATCGCCACTTTTTTTATACTCTGTATGAAATTTATTAAGGAAATAAATACAGTTGGGAATACCAATCACCACCATTAAAGGTGGAATCAATGCATTAAGAATAGTGATTTTAAATCCAAACAAAACAATGGTAGCAAGGCTCCAGATAACACCCATCACCACAACCAGCATACTTAACCATGTTGCACTGAGTGAACGAAAGAACAACAATAGAATAATTGCCGATAAAAATACCGACCCTAACAGGAAAAGCTTCATTTCATTCGCAATACGGGTACTCATCACTGTACGCACCAGTGGTAATCCACTCATGTACATGTCCATTTTTTGTTCTTTGCCAAACTGCTCAGCCAGTTTCATCAATCCATCCACTGAAACATTTCTGCTTTTTGAATTCAACACCTCTTTGTTTATGCGTACAGCCATCATATAAACCTTGGTATCGGGGTTGTAAAACAAACCTTTGTAGAAAAGAAGATTGCCCAATACTGCTGCAGAACTATCTAATTCCTGCTGTGTTTGTATATTATCGGGGAAAACGGGAACTGCTTTTAATTTTTCACTGGCAGAATCTTTGATGAGATTTACTGCAGAGCTCACACTTAATACATCTTCAACACCGGGTATTTGTTTGAACGATTGCTGTAAGGCTATAAATTTTTGAAAGAAAT
Source organism: Lacibacter sp. (assembly GCA_046593655.1). Taxonomy (GTDB): domain Bacteria; phylum Bacteroidota; class Bacteroidia; order Chitinophagales; family Chitinophagaceae; genus Lacibacter. The sequence continues at coordinate 5,679 of JBKJNM010000135.1, forward strand.
GGAGTTGAAAAATATCTTTCTTTTCGAAACCAATGACCAACAGGTTGCCATCTTCTCCAAATTTTTGTTTAAAAGCTGTGTATTCAAGATACTTGGGATGATCAACAGGAATTGCTTTTGCAAAATCATAACTCAATTGCACTTTTGATGCAAAATAGGCCATGACAGCGGTTGAAAGAAGTACAGCAATTAACAAGGGAAGCCTGTTACGTAACACCCATTTACCCAATATATACCACATGTTATTCAAATACGTTTATTAGTAAACTTTAAGCAGCGCAAAGAAACAGCATTCCATATTAACAAAGGCAAAAAATCTACCTTGAAGGAAAAGCAATTAAATTTGATTGATCATGTGGCTAAAATCTATTTTTTCTACTCTGGCAATTTTGTTTTTTTCAACTGTTGCCGCACAGTTAACGCCCATCGGGCAATGGCGTGAGCATATGGATTACCGTTCAGGATTGCGAGTTACACTTTCAAGTAATCATGTTTATACTGCTTCAAAATTTGGCGCATTCTCTGTAAGCTTTGCAGAAGGAGAAATTGAACGTTTAAGCAAAGTGACAGGATTGAGTGATGTTGGCATCAGAAGCATGAAATTTAATATTGCAACTGATAAATTATTGATTGCTTATAACAACAGCAATTTGGATATTATCTATCGCAATGATGTCATCAACATTCCTGCCATTCTGCACAGCAATATTAATGGCGATAAAAATATTTACGATATCAGCTTTTATAATAAGATGGCCTACCTGTGCACAGGGTTTGCAGTGGTTGCAGTTGATCTTGAAAAATACGAGATCAGCAATACCTATTATATTGGTAACAATGGCGGTCATGTAAAAGTGAATGGATTTGCAGCTGATGTTACCCGGTTTTTTGCAGCTACAGAAGAGGGATTAAAAGTAGCCAATCAAAATTCTTCCAACCTCAACGATTATCGTAACTGGAATTTGATAAGCGGCTCAAATGGGTTACCACAAGGCCCCGTAAAACAAGTGATGCTGATTCAGAATACAGTTCTTGTGCAATATTTTACTTCACTCTATGCGTTGAATGGAAACACATGGCAGTTGATTTATAACGACGATTGGCGTTGGGAAAATGTAAATGCAAGTGATGCTGTTATTCTTATATGCCAGGAAAAAAACTCATGGAACGAACGAAGGGTGTTGGTGCTAAATCCCAACGGAACAATCAATACCATAGTTCAAAATAATACTCAACTGCGTTATCCTTTCCAGGCAGTGAAACGTGGTTCTGAATTCTGGATTGCAGATTTTGACAAAGGATTAGTAAAAGCAGAAGGAAATATCTTTGAACGTTACGTCCTCAATTCACCTTATGGAAGTTTGGATGGCGAAATGATTTTTTTTAAAAACACACTTTATGTTGCTGGTGGAAGTGTAAACGAAGATTGGAACTATCAATACAATGGTTCTGGATTTTTTACATTTCATAACAATGAATGGAAAGATTATAACCGTACCAATCTTTCATGGATGGATACTGTGCTGGATGTAATTACGATTGCTGTTGATCCTCGCAATAATAATATTTATGCAGGTTCATTTGGAGGAGGCTTGGTTGAGTTTGAAAACACAACGAAATATAAAATTTACAAACAAGGTTTTTTAAATGTGGCAATTGGAGATCCGAATAATTACCGGGTTGGAGGTTTATCATTTGATACAGAAAATAATCTTTGGATCAGCAATTTTGCAGGCAGTAATAATTTCCTTGTGAAAAAAGCGGATGGCAACTGGCGTTCATTCCGTGTTCCTTTTTTGATCACTGATAATATGGTTGGTGCAATCGTTATTGATGATGTCAATCAAAAATGGATACAAATGCCGCAGGGAAACGGTTTGCTGTGTTTCAATCATGGGTCTTCTATTGATAATACAGGCGATGACCGATGGAAATGGTTTCAAACAGGAAGGGGCAATGGCAACCTGCCCAGCAATTTTGTGAACTGTATGGCAAAAGATAAAGATGGTTTTATCTGGATCGGAACAGACAAAGGCATTTCTATCATTCAATGTCCAGCAGAAGTTTTTACAGCGAATGGTTGCGAAGCATACCAACCCATTGTACAGCAGGATAATTTTGCCGGGTACTTATTTGAAAATGAAGAAGTGAGAGCTTTAGCTGTTGATGGAGCCAATCGTAAATGGGTGGGTACACGAAATGGTGTTTGGTTGATCAGTGCAGACGGGGAAAAAGTGATTCAACGTTTTACTGCCGAAAACAGTCCGCTGCTAAGTAATGAAATCATCCGCATTGCCATTGATCCGCAAAGCGGTGAAGTTTTCTTCTCCACCTTCAATGGCATCTGCAGTTACCGGGGTACTGCAATAGAAGCAAATGAAAATAAGGATAAAGTAATCGTGTTTCCAAGTCCTGTTCCTGCAGGATATAATGGAATGATCGGTATCCGTGGATTAGCTGAAAATGCGATTGTAAAAATTACCGAACTCAACGGGCGACTTGTTTATCAAACAAGATCACTCGGCGGACAGGCCGTATGGAATGGAAAAGATTATAACAATCAGCGGGCATCAAGTGGAGTATATCTTGTGTTTGCAAAAGATGAAAGAGGAACTGAAAAAAATGTTGGCAAGATTGTTTTCATCAAATAAGTTTTCCTTTTGAGCAACGTCTTACATAAAACAAAGGCAGTCATTCTTCGCTCTGTGAAGTATGGAGAAACAAGTTTAATTGTTTCGGCATATACTGAGTTGTATGGGTTGCAGAGTTATATTGTACAGGGGGTAAGAACGAGTTCAAAAAAAGGAGCAGGGAAGGCAAACTATTTTCAGCCGGGTTCATTGCTGGAACTGATCGTTTATCATCATGATCTTAAAAATTTGCAGCGCATCAAAGAATTCAAATGGAGTTATTTGAATGAACATGTGTTTGCGGATGTTATTAAAAATTGTGTGCTGCTGTACATGATAGAACTATTGCAGAAATGTGTAAAGCAGCCGGAGAGCAATACTGATTTGTTTTATTTTATTGAAGATGCATTGATGCAGTTAGATCAAGCCAATGAAACTGTTACAGCAAACTTCCCACTTTATTTTGCTTTACACTTAACCAACTTCTTCGGCTTTCAACTAAATGCTGAAGAGGCGGCAAAAAATCATATCCTCGATTTGCAGGAAGGAAATTTTGTGGCAACTTATCCGCAACATGTATATTATACTGATGGAAAAACAGCTGAGTTAATCAGGGAATTATTAAAAGTAATGCAGCCACATGAATTAGTTGAAATTCCTATGAATTATTTGCAACGAAGACAATTGTTGGAAGTAATTGAAACCTATTATGCATTGCATATACCCGAATTTGGAAAGCTGAAAAGTTTACCGGTAATGCAACAGCTGTTTGAACCTTGAAATAAAACAGATGAAATCAATTTAGATCACTGAAAAGTAAGGTCTTTGAGTGGCTCCACGCTGAACAGGGGATTGAGGGGTGAGTAATTTATCATTCATTTACTTTCTGAATAGAATAAATATTTATAACAATCTTTTTGATTCACTAAAATCATTCTTCAGTAAAACAACCCCGGGTTTTTTCCCTTTTTCAAAACTACCCAGCTCAGCATCCCATTGCAAAGCTTTCGCTCCATTCATTGTGGCCATTTGTAAAAGTTGTTCAATAGCTTTAAGGTATGCCATACTTCCAAAGTATGGCATACCTAACAACACTTCCATTTCTTTTGCAATACTTAACTGCCAGTTGCTGCTGTAACTATCAGTGCCCAAAACAATAGCACACCCATGTTTCAGCAAAAGCTCAACAGGAGGAGTTTTAGTTTCAATATATAAATTGGCGTTGATGCATAAACAATAAATGAGCTTTAACCCATTGGTTGTTGCATATTCATTCGCCCAAACAATATCTTCTTCGGGCATATATGTATTATGAATAAGAAAGATTGTTTGCCGTTGATTAAAATAAGGGAGATAGGAACGGATGCTGGTTTTACCGGTTACAGGAAAAGGAGATTCACTAAAACCCAAAACCTTAAAAAATCTTAAATAGTCGCCGCCACCGGTTTTATACAATTCATTTTCTGCAGGATGCTCCTGGTTGTGGATAGAAATGATCTGGTCAGCCGTGGCTTCATTGATCAACTCAAAGGTTTTGGGCGAAATACTGTAAGGCGCATGAGGAACAAGTGATGTGCGATGCTTGATGTTTGATGTGCGAAGTGCAGATTCTAATTCTTTTGCAACAGTTTGGTAGTGTTTGAAATTCTCTTCCGCTTTTTTATCCGTAAAACCCAACACTTCAACAAAGTTCTGCCAAAAAATTTTGCTTTTACTTTTTATGGAAGCTGTATCTGCCGTATTACCAATATCTCCAACTGCAACAATGCCGTTATCAAACATTTCTTTTTCTGCATTCTTAATTGCAATAATCTTTTTTAATTCTGAGGATAAATTCTCGTCTCCCTCGGGGGGAGGTTGGGAAGGGGCTTCACGCTTTGTTACAACATCACATAAAAAATCAATCAATCCGGTATGTGGAGGTATAACATTTTTTAAATGGCTTAATTCAAGATGGCAATGACAATTGATGAAACCGGGAGAAAGAATGCCATCAAATGTTTCAATTTCCGAACCTGCATCCTGAACAGAAACAACATCCTGCACAATACCTTCTTCGTCTGTAATCAATACTTTATCAGATTGATAAAGTCTGTACCCGTCAAACAACTCGTGTGCTTTGAATTTCCTGTATTGCATGGATTGAATTCTTTTAACTTTGCGGCTCAAATTTATAAACAAAACACTCCCTTTTGGGAGATGGAGGTTAAATGTTAGATAAGTTAGAAGCAATAAAGGCCAGATTTGATGAAATTGGTGTTGCATTAACCAACCCGGCTATTGTAAGCAATAATCAACAATTCTCTGCTCTCAGTAAAGAATATCGAAGCCTTGAAAAAATTATACTGGCACAAAAAAAATATTTACAGGTATTAGAGGATGTGAACAGTTACAAAGAAGCATTGAATGGAAATGATGGAGAGCTAAGGGAAATGGCCAAAGAAGAATTGCCATCATTGGAGCAAAAGAAAGATCAACTTGAGAAATATATCCGCCAGCTACTCATTCCAAAAGATCCGCAGGACGATAAGAATGCCATATTGGAAATTCGTGCAGGAACAGGTGGTGATGAAGCCAGTTTGTTTGCCGGCGATCTGTTGCGTATGTACATCAGGTATTGTGAACGGCGAGGTTGGAGAACAACAATCCTTAGCGATAATGAAGGAACGGTTGGCGGTTATAAAGAAGTACAATTAGAAGTTACAGGCGAAGATGTATATGGTATTTTAAAATTTGAAAGCGGGGTACATCGGGTACAGCGTGTGCCAGCAACTGAAACAAGTGGCCGTGTACATACCAGTGCTGCAACTGTTGCAGTAATGCCCGAAGCCGAAGCCATTGATTTTGAATTAAGGGATAGTGATGTAAAAATGGAAACATCACGAAGTGGTGGCGCTGGCGGACAAAATGTAAACAAGGTAGAAACGAAAGTAATGCTTACGCATATTCCAACAGGAGTTGTTGTTATTTGTCAGACAGAACGTACACAACTAGGAAACCGTGAAAAAGCCATGCATATTCTGCGAACTCGTTTGTATGAAGAGCAGGTGCGTAAACAGGAAGAAGAAATTTCTAAACAACGAAAAAGTTTGGTAAGCACCGGCGACCGCAGTGCCAAGATCAGAACTTATAATTATCCCCAGGGTCGTGTTACCGATCATCGTATTGGTCTTACACTATACAATTTAGATGCGGTGCTAAATGGTGAAATTGATGAATTGATTAATGCGTTACAGTTTGCAGAGAATGCAGAAAAACTCGCTACACAGAATTAAAAATAAATTGAGCTTATTTACAAAGCATTTCAAGTTTATTTCAAGTAACTTAACTGTTCATTTTTTACATCTAAACTAATTTTTATATTAGAACAACTATTTAACCTCGTCAAAGAGCAGGCAGGTTCTGCCATTATTAATAATCCTGATATTCCGAACGAACGAAATGATGAAGCAGTTGGTGAAGTAACTAACAGCGTTACAAAAGGGTTACAAAATGCATTGGCCAGTGGACAGTTCAAAGACGTTTTAAAATTACTGGGCGGCCAGGGAGGTGATGTACAGAATAATCCGTTAACGAATCAGTTATCAGGTAATGTCATCGGTTCTCTCATGAGAAAATTCGGATTGAACAACGGGCAGGCAGGTAATATTGTGAGTAATCTATTACCCAGAATTCTCCAGAATCTTATATCAAAAACAAATAACCCCAATGATAACAGCTTTAATTTGAAGGGTATATTCAACTCACTAACCGGTGGAAAAACAGATGGCTTAGATTTGCAGAACTTGCTGGGAAAAGTAACGCAAGGTGGACTCGACAAAGATGGCGACGGTAATACTGATATAAATGATATAATTAGTATGGTAAAAGGAGGAGCAACGGAGCAACAACAAGGTGGGGGAGGAATGTTGGATAAAGTAAAGGGGCTTTTTGGTTAATGATCAACTATAATGAACGATTGTAAGGTTATTTTATTCCCCAAACCCTCATGGATCGGGGATTTTTTTTTGGCCATTCTGCTGATTCTCTGTCATAAAAATGTTTATTGGGCCATAAAATGTTGCTCTAAAAACAGTTGGCATGATTTTGGAAAGTAGTCATCTTGTAGTTAAGCGTAGACGAAAAAAAGGTAGGCAGGGTTTAGAAATTTTTAACAACAGATGAATAAATTTTAAAGCCTGTTCAGCGTCTTAAAAGTAATAAGATCTTTAAAGCAGTCAAATTTCTCATAAGCAGTTAGTTTTGGTTACGGTCTCCCGATTCTTCGGGAGACCTGTTTTTAAATCAACGAAAACGATTGCATGAAAAGTTTGCAGAATATTAACAGGTCAAGGGAATATTGAGAGGCAGATTAAACGAACTTTGTGTAACAAATCTGAATATAAATTTTTTCTCATAAGCAGTTAGTTTTGGTTTCGACCCCGGTTTTTACCGGGGTCTCTCTTTTACAGCAATTAATAACCAACCTGCTACTGCACCCACTCCATCAGCCAGCATATCCCAAACATCAAAATCACGACCAACCAATAGTTGGATATATTCCATTACAATTCCATAACAAACTGAAAGAAAAAGAGTGACTGAAAGGGCAACCAGAAATTTAGGAAAGACAATATATTTTGTTTTAAGCCAGTACCCCCACAATACAACTAATACCCCAAATAAAAAGGCATGAATGATCTTATCAAGATGAGTAATATCAAAATGTTTTTCTTTGGCGATACTGATTGGGGGAACCACTAACAATAAAAAAACAATGACCGACCAAATGATGGCCGGCCATATTGTTACAAAATATTTTTGAAACTGTTTGTTCATTAAGCTACTAATGCTGAATAAGCAGCTGCATCTATCAGTGCATCTACATCCGAAGGATTGTTGACGGTTACTTTTACCATCCAACCTTCACCGTATGGGTCATTGTTTACAGATTCTGGTTTATTGTTAAGCGCATTGTTGATTTCTAAAATTGTTCCAGCAACAGGTAAAAACAAATCACTCACTGTTTTAACTGCTTCTACAGTTCCAAATACTTCTTCAGCCTGCAGTGATTTGCCAACAGTACTGATATCAACATATACAATATCACCCAACTCCCGTTGAGCAAAATCAGTAATTCCAATGGTTGCAATATTACCTTCTAAGCTTACCCATTCATGGTCTTTTGTGTAGCGGAGATTTTCAGGAAAATTCATATTCTTTGTTTTGTATTAGAGCGCTGCTAAATTGACTGTTTTCTATCAATCAGAAAAATAAAAATTTCTTTTTCAACCGCATTTTTATAATGCTGATATCTTCTTTTGGCCTGTCGAATTGATCTTTTTCAACAGCTGCTATCTTATCCACTACCTCCATTCCTTTTACAACATGACCAAACACTGTATAGTTTTGATCAAGATGCGGAGTGCCACCAATCGTTTTATACACTTCACGCAGGTGGAGTGGAATTTTTCTTCCGCCTAAACGTTTTATTTCAACTTCATTTAATGTACTATCGGTAAATATTTTGCCCTGTACAATATAAAACTGACAACTGCTGCTTGCTTTTTCCGGATTGTCATTTCGGGCTGCAGCCAGCACACCTCTTTTATGAAATAAGGTAATGTCAAATTCAGCAGGAATTTTATAGTTCAACCCACCACCACCATATCGCTTGCCCGGTTCGGCTTGTTTGCTGTCGGGATCACCTGCCTGTATCATGAACTGTTTAATTACACGGTGAAAAAGAACGCTGTCGTAAAATTTTTGTTTCACCAGTTTTATAAAATTATCACGGTGTTTCGGTGTTTTATCACTCAGCAATACAACCATGGTCCCTTTACTGGTTACAATCTTTACTTTTCTATTTTTAGCATCGGCATTTATAAATAAACAAATCAGGCCGAGCAATAAAATAATCTTCTTCATCAGATTCCTTTTTGTTCAAAATAAAGCAATACATGGTCTTTAATAAAATCTTCCTGTTCTCTCATGCCAAGGGTAGGCATAGCTTTAAGTTGTTTGAAATGCGGCCACCCATCGGCATCAAATTGATCAAACTCAAAATAACCACTTTGAGAAAGTAAGGAACACACGGCTACATGCATCAGATCCTGCTTCTGTTCTTTCGTATATTTTTCACGTAATTGTCCGAATTCCTGGATTCCAATCAAAAATAACACCGCTTCCAAATCGGGCTTTTTGCCAAACCTCTCCACAAGCTTTTGTTCCAGGTTCATCCAGCGTACAAATAAATCATTTCCAGCATCCATAAGGGCGCAAAGATAGTAGTTCGCTATTAGTGGTCAGCCGGTAGTAGATAGCCGGTAATCAAACTCATTGTGGAGAGCCAATAGTCATTAGTTAATTCATGAAATGCCAGGGCTAACTACGGATGATTATCGGCTTCTTAGCTCAACTTCGGCCGCATATTTGCAAAGAAGGAAATGATTTCATTAAAAAACGTTGATGCTTTGATTTTTACCACAGCAAAGCAAGTTGTATTTTCACAACCAAAACAAAGTTTACATGTTAAAAACCGCCGAAGACATTAAAATCCTGAATGAAAAAATTCAATATGCAGGATCCTTTCTCGACAGGCTGCGTGCAGAAGTGGGCAAAGTGCTGGTAGGGCAACAACATATGGTTGATCGGTTGCTCATCGGACTCTTAGGCAACGGCCATATTTTACTTGAAGGTGTGCCTGGTCTGGCAAAAACGCTTGCTATCAAAACACTTTCGCAGGCAATTAATGCAAAATTCAGTCGTATTCAGTTTACACCCGATATGTTACCGGCAGATGTAATTGGAACAATGATCTATAACCAGCAGAAGAATGAATTCTTTGTGCGTCGTGGTCCCATCTTTGCCAATTTTGTTTTGGCTGATGAAATAAACCGTGCACCAGCAAAAGTGCAAAGTGCTTTATTGGAGTCGATGCAGGAGCGTCAAGTTACCATTGGGGAACATACCTACAAACTGGAAGAACCTTTCCTGGTTTTAGCTACACAAAATCCGTTAGAGCAGGAAGGTACGTATCCTCTACCCGAAGCACAGCAGGATCGGTTTATGCTGAAAGTTGTGATTGATTATCCCAAAAAAGAAGAAGAGTTGATGATCATTCGTCAGAACACCCAACAGATCGCATCGCCAACAATTAATCCTGTTGTATCAATACGGGAAGTGTTGGATGCAAGAGATCTTGCACGCACTATTTATATGGATGAAAAAATTGAGAATTATATTCTTGATCTTGTTTTTGCAACCCGTAAGCCGGAACAAGTTGGATTAACCAATCTCAAACCATTGCTTGCTTATGGCGGTTCACCCAGGGCATCGATTAATATGGCGCTTGCTGCAAAAGCGGTTGCTTTCATCAACAAAAGAGGATATGTGTTGCCCGAAGATGTAAGAATGATTGCAGCAGATGTATTACGTCACCGACTGGGATTAACCTATGAAGCAGAAGCAGAGAATGTGTCTGTAGAAGAAATTATTAAACAGGTGTTGAATGCAGTGAAAGTACCGTAAGCAATTTGCTGATTTGATCCTATGCAATTGTGTGAATAAAAGAATACAACCTGAATCAACTTAGAACTCAAAAACTCAGAACTTTTCTTGTTAACAACTGAAGAAATATTAAAAAAAGTAAGAGCACTTGAAATCAAAAGCAAGCGGCTCACCAATCATATGTTTACCGGAGAGTATCATTCGGCATTCAAAGGGCAGGGTATGAGTTATAAAGAAGTGAGAGAATATCAACCAGGCGATGATATTCGATTTATTGATTGGAATGTAAGTGCCCGTTATGCTCATCCTTATAGCAAAGTTTTTGAAGAAGAAAGAGAACTGAGTCTTTTTTTGTTGATTGATAATAGCGCCAGCATCAGCTTTGGAACTCATTTGCAACGGAAGAAAGACTTGGTAACAGAAATAGCAGCCATCCTTGCATTTTCTGCAGTTAATAATAATGATAAAGTGGGTGCTATTTTATTTGGAGATAAAGTGCAAAAATTCATTGCTCCCAAGAAAGCGAGGCAACATACTCTTTATATAGTAAGAGAAATGCTGAGCAACGATGCCGTTTCCAAGCGAACCAATTATGTTGATGCGTTCCGTATGTTCAATAATGTGTGCAAGAGGAAAAGCATTTGTTTTTTGATCAGCGATTTTTTAGGGGCAGGTTATGAAGAGGCCTTACGTGTTGCAACAAAAAAACACGATGTGATTGGCATCAAAATTTATGATCAGCTGGATATGAAGCTTCCTGATGCGGGGTTGTTACAGGTTGCTGATGCAGAAACCGGTGAACAAAGATGGATGGACAGTTCAAGTGCTTTGGTTCGGTTTGAATATGAAAAAGATTTTCACCGGCACAATGATTATGTAAAGGATGTTTTTCGCAGGGCCGGTGCTGATCTGTTACATATGCGTGCAGGCGATGACTATGTAAAAGTGTTACAGAAATTTTTTATTAACAGGAGTAGATGAACAGAAAGAGCATAGTTATATTGATCGGTTTATTATTTGCAGGTATTTCCTCTTTTGCACAGATCACAGCTGTCATAACATCCAGTAAGGAAAAGGTATTGATTGGTGAACCCTTTAAAATTAAATTAGAGCTCAAGGCAATTGACCGTAATGCAATTGTTCAATGGAAGCTGCCTGATAGCATTCCCCATTTTGAATATGTAAGTTTTGATACAAGCGATCTGCTCAAACGTGAAATAACTGTCAGCAGTTTTGATAGTGGATTATGGGCAATTGATAATATAACAGTGATTGTTCCATCCAATGTAAATGCGAAACAGCAAGTGTTGAAATTTCCTGTTAAAGAAATATTGGTAGAATATGATACCACCGGCAGCCAGATGTTGAATGATGTAAAACCGATCATTGAAGTAGATGCCGCAGACAAATGGATTGGTTATGCAGTAGCTGCTGCAGCTTTATTAAGTCTGATCATTCTTTTTATTTTATTCAGGCGATGGAAGAAGAAAAAGGCTACAATCATTGAAGGAGAGTCGAAGTATTCAGCCTTAGAGGATTTTCAGCGTACAATTGAAAAATTGAAACAGCAAAGCTGGGGTACACAATTGGAACAAAAACAAAATTTTACCGAATTATCTAATGCAGTAAAACGCTATTTTGAAAGAAATCTGAAGCAACCAATTACAAAGCTCACAACTGATGAAGCAGCGATTGAAATAAAACCTTATTTAGTAAATGACCGTTTAATTGCCATCATGCAAATATTAAGATTGGGCGATGCAGTGAAGTTTGCAAAGTTTACAGCAGCTAAACAGGAATGTATAAATGCGTTGGAAGAAATTGAACTTGTAATTAAAAAATCAGATACAGAACTGAAACCCGATGCTTAACGAATGGTATCAACATATTGTGTTTGCTTATCCATACCTGTTGTGGTTGTTAATATTATTACCTATTCTCATTGGCTGGTATTTATTAAAAAGTAAACAATCAACTTCTTCCATTACAATATCCTCTTTAAGTACACATAAAAAACAGAGTGCTGCAAAGAATGTTCTACGTCATTTGCCTTTTGTTCTCCGTTTGCTTTCAGCAGGGTTATTAATCATTGCCATTGCCCGGCCACAAAGCAGGAGCAACGAAGAAAGGATAGAAGGGGAAGGAATTGATATTGTGCTTTGCATGGATGTAAGTGGAAGCATGCTGGCAGAAGATTTTGCACCCAATCGGTTAGAAGCTATGAAAAAAGTAGCAGCTGATTTTGTTGATGCAAGAAAAACAGACAGGATCGGGTTGGTGATCTTTTCAGGAGAACCATTTACACAGTGTCCAATTACAACTGATCATGCAGCTTTGAAAAGTCAGATCTATGCGGTACGCAGCGGTATTTTGCAGGATGGGACTGCCATTGGTTCAGGGTTAGCAACAAGTGTTGAGCGGTTGAAAAAAAGTAAATCAAAAACGAAGATCATTATTCTTTTAACAGATGGAGAAAACAATGGAGGGCTCATTCCTCCAAGTACAGCAAAGGAAATTGCAAAAGCGTTCAATATAAAAGTGTATACCATTGGTATGGGTACCGAAGGTTATGCCTCTATGCCGCAACAAACAAATGCAGGTGTTGTACGAAGCATGGAAAAGGTGAACATTGATGAAAAGCTGCTTCGTGAAATTGCAAATGAAACAGGCGGAAGTTATTTCCGGGCAAAAGACAACGAAAGTCTCACAACTATTTATACTGAAATTGACCAACTGGAAAAATCAAAAATTGAAACCAGTAGCTTTGCCCGATATGCCGAAGAGTTTTATCCCCTGGCAATTGCAGTGGTTTTATTATTGCTGATTGAAGCATGGCTGCGTTATAAAACATTGCGCAAGTTTCCATAAGAAATATTCAATTTCAGGTCTTCCGTGCCTCCGTGGCAATCTATTCCTTTTCTTTGCAAACCATGCAGGCACTCATTTATAAATCAACAGGTAATTGGTATGTAGCTAAAACAGAACAGGGTGATGTGTTGCGTGCCCGTATTAAAGGAAAGTTTAAGATTGACGGCATCACTTCAACCAATCCCATTGCTGTAGGAGATATAGTTGAACTGGAAATGGAAAATGAGCTGGAGCAAACAGCTATGATTATTGAAATTTATGAGCGGAGGAATTATATCAACCGTAAATCGCCTCATCAAAAATACTATCATCATATTGTTGCGGCCAACCTCGATCAAAGCATGTTGTTTGCAACGATGAAAGAACCAAGAACATCGCAAGGGTTTATTGACCGATTCCTGATTGCTTCAGAAGCATATCATATTCCCAGCATCATTGTTTTTAATAAAGCTGATGTGTACAGGAAAAAGGAGATGGATCTCTTTGAAGAATGGAAAGCAATGTATGAAGCCATTGGCTACAAAGTGTTTCTTATTTCAATGGAAAAGAAAGAAGGGATTGATGAAGTAAAAGAAATGTTGAATGATAAGATTACATTAATAAGTGGTCATTCAGGCGTAGGAAAATCTACATTTATAAACTACATTATGCCTGAACTTGATTTGCGAACAGAGGAAGTAAGCGGATGGAGTGGGAAGGGAATGCATACCACAACATTTGCAGAAATGTATGATTTGCCAAATGCCGGAGAAGGAAAAGTGATCGATACACCAGGGGTAAAGGAATTCGGATTAGTTGATATTAGTAAACAGGAGCTGTCACATTATTTTCCTGAGATGCGTGTACTCATCAATGATTGCCAGTTCAATAATTGTATTCATTTGGAAGAACCCGGCTGTGCAGTAAAGAACGCTGTGGTAAATGAAATCATTCATCCACTCAGATATATCAGCTACTGTGGAATTCTTGCAACAATAGAGGAGAAGAAGGGATATTAATATAGAGCGGTTTTACCAATTAAGCTTCTGAAGGGTCGGCATCTTTTAATGCATCCACCAGTTCTGCAATGGCAGCATTTTCAAAATGCTCACTCTTTTCTTCCAGAGAAGGAAAAACAGAGATACCGTTAAATATATTAAAGCTGAGCGTAAGGGCTGTTCCTTTGTAAAGAAAGTCCCAATACAAAGCCTCAAAATCATCTAACTTTTTGGTGAAAGAGATTTTCAGTTTGTCGGCCAGGAGATCGGCCCAACGATGAAATTTTTCATAACTGGCATCATCATCAAGGATGGCTTCGTTATATCCAACATGGTTACGTAATGTGGGATTCATAGTGGTAATTTTTGGTGTTATTAATTACGGGTTAGTCCGTTTATTTAGCTATTAAATCGTTTTGCTTTTTTTATTTTTTCGCCACTCAAAATCTTTTCAGCACCCACATTTTTCCCATTTGAGGGACAGCCTTCCTTTGGGGTACGTTTAAATACATTACAACTTGTAATAAAAGACACCAAAACAATGATGAGCGCTGCTTTTGTTAATTGTTTCATTTTGATCATAGTTACTTCTTTTGGATACAGGACAATCTTCATACCACTTATTTTTCTTCTGCTACTGCATCTTTAAACCAGCCTGAATATTTGATATAATTATTTGCAATTCTATTTATCTCTCCGTGAATCAGCTCCTGGCTGATGTCTTTGACCTTTTTGGCGGGCACTCCTGCATAGATACTCCCTGCTTCAACAATTGTTCCCTCTAAAACCACAGCTCCTGCAGCAATGATTGAATTACTATTGATGACCGCATTATCCATTACAATGGCTCCCATACCTATTAAAACATTATCATGTACAGTGCATCCGTGAACGATGGCATTGTGGCCCACACTTACATTATTACCAACGATTGTTTTCGTTTTTTGGTATGTTGCATGTATCACAGCCCCATCCTGGATATTGACTTTGTCGCCCAACCTGATGCTGTTCACATCTCCCCTCACCACGGCGTTGAACCAAACACTACAGTTATTACCCATAATTACATCACCCACAATGGTAGCATTGGGAGCAATAAAACAATCATCGCCGAATTCTGGAGAAATTCCTTCAACCGGTAGGATAATGGGCATACGGAATGGAGATTTTATTGTCTGTAAAGTTCGCAATGTTTTCTGAGGGTTCATAATAGTTTACAGGATTTTTTTAGCAAGCCGAATTTCTCGTCCTTTTATACCCATAAAAGTTGAAGTTTACCCTTATTTCAAAAGGCTTACAGAATACTTGATGATTTACGTTGAAACAGGTTGCCCGGTTGTGATAAGCAAACTTTTGGTCAATCAACTAAGAATCAAATTTCTTACAGCATATTTGCTGACATTTGCTTCCATTCAAACTTCATGAATCAACGGGAACTTTTTTTAAAACATGTTGCTCAAACCTCGCCGTCGCCTCTTGCATTAGAAATTGTAAAAGCAGAAGGATGCAGGTTGTGGGATGTTTCCGGCAAAGAGTATCTTGACCTCATTGCGGGAATCAGCGTTTGTAATGTGGGGCATTGTCACCCCAAAGTGGTGAATGCAATTAAACTACAAGTTGATCAGTATATGCATCTGCTCGTTTACGGGGAGATGGTACAAAGTCCTCTGGTGCATTATGCAAAACTGTTGGCCGATCATCTTCCCCCCTCACTCAACACTGTTTATTTTACCAACTCTGGTACTGAAGCAACAGAAGGCGCTATGAAACTGACTAAAAGAGTAACAGGCCGAACAGAAATGGTTGCTTTCAAAAACAGTTATCATGGCAGTACACAAGGGGCCCTGAGTGTAATGGGCGATGAATATTGGAGAAATGCATTTCGGCCCTTGTTGCCGGGAGTATATCATGCCGGCTATAATTCCTTTGATGATCTGCAGTTCATCACAACAAATACAGCCTGTGTAATTGCTGAAACCATCCAGGCTGAAGCAGGTATTAATGTACCATTGAAAGAATGGATGAATGCATTAAGAAATCGTTGTACTGAAACCGGAACCTTGCTGATACTTGATGAAATTCAATGTGGTTTTGGAAGGAACGGAAGCCTCTGGGCTTTTGAGCAGTTTGGAATTGTACCGGATATATTATTGCTGGGCAAAGCACTTGGTGGTGGAATGCCTTTAGGTGCTTTTATTGCTGATAGAGAATTGATGTGGAAGCTTACTGAAAATCCAGTGCTGGGGCACATCACAACATTTGGCGGACATCCTGT
>JBKJNM010000183.1:0-9171 GCA_046593655.1 Lacibacter sp.
ATACTTTCACCGTTCTCCTCCGAAAGTGCAAGCATCTTACTAAAAGCAGAATCCTGTTCTATTTCAATATCATTGTTCAGCAATAAAACATGAGAGCAACCATCGGCAAGGGCTTGCCTGATGCCGATATTGTTTCCTTCTGCCACACCAACATTTTCTGTATTCCGGATATGCTGGCAGGTTGTAATTACATTTTCTGCAAGACATTGAGCAATGATTTTATCTGAATCACTGTTTACAGAATTATCAACGAGGTAAAGAATATAATCCTTGAATGTTTGCCGGGCAATACTTTTAAAAAAATCAGCCAGCACATCATCACTCTTATATAAAACGGTTACTAAGCCAACTTTAGCCATACGATTTATTTCAGTAATCCTTTTGTTTTCATTTCATGAATCGAATCTTCATATGTACTGTTTTGAATTTCCTGCTCTTTCACCCAATCAGTAAAGAGTTTCAACCCTTCCTTAAAGTTTACTTTCGGTTTAAATGAAAGCAACTGTTCCATTTTATGTGTATCTGCAAAATTATGACGGATGTCGCCCAAACGGTAATTGCCTGTTATCTGCACAGGAACAGTTGCATTGTACAATTCAACCAACAGGTGTGCAACTTCTGAAACGGTTGTTGCAACGCCAGTTCCAACATTCAATACCTGCCCGTTAGCTTCTTCTTTTTCAATGCCCAGAAATGTGGCAGCAACTACATCATCAATATAAACAAAGTCACGGCTTTCCTTTCCATCTTCAAAAATATTAATGAGTTTCTGGTTTCTGATTAATGTAGAAAAAATAGAAAGGATGCCTGTATATGGATTACTCAATGATTGACCCGGTCCATATACATTCTGATAACGAAATACTACAGGGGTTATTCCCAACGATGGACAAACCGTCATCAGCATTTGCTCCTGGTTATATTTGGTGATACCATATACTGATGATGGATGTATTTTAGAGTCTTCATCTGTTGCTGTTACTTGCAAAGGCCCTGCAGCACCGGGATAACTTACTTCAAAATTTCCTCCATCCATTTGCTCTGCAGATCTGTGTGAAGGATAAACTACACCCAGATCTTTAGAAAGATATTTTCCTTCACCATAAATAGCTCTTGAGGAAGCAACAATAATTTTTTTGACGGAAGTTTTATGATTGGCAAGAATGTCAAGCATCAGGGCGGTGCCACCAATATTCGTATCAACATATTTTTTGATCTGGTACATCGATTGCCCGGTACCGGTTTCAGCAGCTAAATGCACGATGATTTCATTCTCACCAATCGCCTTTATCCAGTCTTCTGTTGATGTAACAGAACCTTTAATAAAATGCACTTTGTTCCGGATGGATTGATACAAGGGAGAAGTCTTTTCAGGATAAGCACCATGTATCTGCTCCGATAAATTATCGAAGACCGTTACTTCATAGTTATGTTTTAATAAGTGCAAAGCAAGGTTTGAACCGATAAATCCTGCACCACCTGTAATTAAAATTTTATGCTTGCTCATGATTCACTTCAAATAAATTGCCCTTCAGGGTTTGTTTTGCACCATTGCTTTGTTTCAAAATTATAGCGTTTGATCACTACTGCTGGCGAACCAACTGCAACGCAATAATCAGGAATGTCTTTTGTTACAACAGAGTTACTGCCAATAACACTGTGCTTTCCAACTCTTGCACCAATGACACAAACATTTTCACCTATCCATGCACCGTCGTCTATTATAACCGGATTGGTTTGTTCAATAGGCTGATCGATGACTGCCAGTTCTATATTTTTATATCCATGGAGGTTGTCACTTAAATAAACTTTGTCGGCCATCAATACTTTTTTCCCAATTTCAATTTTGGAGACCGCATAAATATGACTGAACCTGCCGATATACGTGCCGTCGCCAATGATCAATTTACAATTACGATCACCGGTAATGGGTAAACAGGCCAACCATGCCCTGTCATTGATATATACTTTTGAGCCGATATAAATATTGGAATAACCATCAATGGTTGGATGGATCAAACGGCTCGATGGGCCGATTTTACCCAACAGCATTTTATATAACGGGTAACGGAACAGGTAATACAGTAGTAAATTGAACTTTTTAATCATACACTGAAAAAAGCTTGAATGATGCTAACCCTTTGATGAATGGCGGCAAAGTAACCAAATTTAGTTTAAAAGTTCAGTTTCGGATGATTCCGAAAGTCATTGATACTCCATCAAGCCCATCCTCATCCAAACTCAGCTATCAGAGAATGCAGTGCTAACATAAAATCTTCTATTTTTGAGCGCTCATCAGTAAAAATCAGTGGATTGAAATATGAATATTTTTCAGCGGCTTAATATTGCATTGTTCAAAGAAGAGGCAAAAAGAAAGCTCTTTACAAAAGCACTTTCAACAGTGAGTCAGCCCAACCTCTATCCTGCAACTGACCCTGATGCCGTTCATTTTAAACATTTCGGACTGGTGGGTGATATCATTTATGCTATCCCTGCTATGAAAGCACTTGCCGGTGAAAAGAAAATTCATTTACATCTGCAGATCAATCAGAAATCATTGTACAAAAAAAGCATGCAGCATGCGAATAAGGGCAAGATCTTAACAGAAAAAAGTGTGGAGATGCTGGCTCCCTTATTGCTTTCACAGCCCGGTTTTGCAGCCTGTGATATGTTAACGGATCAAAAGATTGACTATGACCTGGATGAATTCCGAAAGTTTCCGTTTGACTATAATACCAATCATATCTGCCGCTGGTACTTTCATATGTATGGCATTACAGCCGATTTAAGTAAGCCTTGGCTAACTGTAACACCTGACGCTTCATTCAGTAATGAAATTATTATTGCCAGGAGCTTCCGTTACAGGGCACCCGGCATTCAGTATGATTTTTTAAAAACCTACTCTAATCTCACTTTTGTTGGATTGAAAGAGGAATATGAAGATTTGAAACAAACCCTCCCGGTATTAAAATACAAAGCTGTTTCTAATTTCCTTGAATTGGCACAAATCATTTCCGGTTGTAAATTCTTTATTGGCAATCAATCCTTCCCTTTTGCACTTGCAGAAGCATTGAAAGTAAAACGTGTATTGGAAGTTTGTTTTGAATGCCCCAATGTAATTCCTGAAGGTACAGATGCATATGATTTTGTGTATCAGCCACAGTTTGAAAAAATTGTGAAGGAGTTAAATGAACAATAAACCACTTTATTTTACTTTAATAATTAAAGCATGGCCATTTAAATTGTAAATAACAAGTCTATCAGACATGCTCCTTAAATCATTTACAAGTGTAGTTACACCTGTAGTAGTATGAAATCCATAGTCGTCAAACACAATTACACCTCCAATAATTAATCTGTCCCAAATCCACTCTACAATATCTTTTGCTGATTGATAAACATCCACATCAATATGGCAAAGGCTGAATTTTTCATTCGAGCCAATTTTCATAGCTGTATCATTTGGGAATATCCCTGTTAATATGCTGTAGTTGTTATAAACCCCTTTCATTAAACCCTCAACTGTTTCGATTGTTGTATCAGCATGTTCGCCGCCAGTATAAAACTTATCTTTTTCTGATGCCTTTACAATTCCGGTAAATGTATCTGCCAGGTAAAAAGGAGCAGAAGAATTCAGTAATGCTAATTTCTTTCCTATAATCCCTGCTGTACCGCCTTTCCAAACACCAACTTCCAAAATACCTGCTGTCTTATCTAAAGACTGTGCTTCTTCAACAAGTTGCCACAATTCAAAACATCTGTAAAAATCAACCAGCGTATTTTCATTAATTTTTTCATAGATACTTTGAAATTCTACATCCTTTAACCAGGGAGCATAATTAGCATAAGGTGCAATAACTTCATATTGGAAATTATTCACTTCAAAATTCACCTTGGATTTATTGATAACCTGATAGCCTGCTTTTGCAAAAAGATTTATAATCAGTTTTTTCATCGCTTTAGTTGTGTTTCTTTTTCAGAATTATTGTGATACTACTTACAAATACTTTTTCTCTTCTGTTATAAAATCAACTGCGATCTCACTGTCATTTTTATGAAATATACAGATATCATAATAAGCCAACAGATTCTTTTCAGAAGATATATAATTATGCATATAGGTAATTAGTTCAGCATTTTGCATATCAGCAGCCAAAACAAGATTTCCCTTGTGATCAAAAAAAACAATTTTTTCATACCCTGATCCCGCAAAAGAAAGTATGGTAGAAAGCCCGTTTTCATTAATCACCATCATGTTTTTGCGATTATATTCAAAAAATAAAACGGGTTTATGTTTTTCAATAATGCCGGTGGACCCACGTAATACAATTGTATCAAATCCCTCAACATCTACTTTTAGTAATTTAATCTGACGATCAGTAAATCCGGCTGATAAAATCACTTCGTCTAATGTTCTGAAATCAATCTGGCTGTTTCCGTTTTCACCAGGAATAATCGTTGTGTTCCATCCTGAGTTTTCAAGATTTACATTTATATGCTGTGATTTTTCACCGAGATAACTTTTTATAATTGAAATGTCACGAAACTGACGGCTATTCTCAGTCAAAAATACATTACATATGTCATCACCTTCAACTGCAATGACAGGCACATCTATTGCTGACTTTAACACCGCAATGGTATCCCCAACATTGGCACCAACATCAATAACAGACATGCCCGGATATTTTTTAAAGATTGCTTTTGCCAAACGGCCAAGCTGTATGTTCAGTTCTGGATACAGCTGATAATTGATCAGTTGTAAACTATTTCCTGGCATACGTATGGGAAACTTACCAACTTTAACTACACCAGGCTTTTTGCTCTTAGCTATGTAAGGAACACCGGTCTTAACAATATCGTAGCCAAACCTCTGCAAAATATTTCTGATGAACTCTTTCATATTATTCAGTATAACTCTGTATGGTTACATAATTTTGGTGAATTTAAAACCCAAAAACTTTCACTTCCTGTATCTTCGTTACTATCGTTTATGAATATCAAAATTTATGGCTCATTCGTTAAAGAAGAAGATTAAAAAAATACTTGTTGATGTCTTTTTTAAACATGTAAGAACAAGCTATGCACAAAGTGGCGAAGATATAATTATTAGTGACTTGTTTACTCAGCTCGCAATTCAAAATCCAACTTATCTTGATATCGGCGCTAACGAGCCCATTGCTTTGAGTAACACCTACCGGCTTTATATAAGAGGCAGCAAAGGGGTTTGTCTTGAACCTAACCCTATTCTTTGTGAAAAAATAATAAAAAAAAGAGGCCGGGATATTTGCATTAATGCCGGAGTTGCATTCGATGAACAAACAGAAGCCGATTATTATTTATTTCCTGAAAAGGCACATGGTTTAAATACATTTTCAAAATCTGAAGCTGAATTCTGGGAACATACAGGCAATGAGCAGATCGGAAAATTCAAAGTAGAGAAAATCATTAAAACACGTTTGATAAGCATCAATGAGATTATGGGGACTTATTTTTCACCTCACCCGAATTTTGTTTCTATTGATGTGGAGGGGCTTGACATGCAAATCGTAAAGACTATCAATTTTGATCAATTCAAACCGGAAGTTTTTTGTATTGAAACTTTAAGCTTTACAGAAGGAAATAAAGAAATTAAAAACCAGGAAATTATTTCATTTTTTGAAAGCAAAGGGTACTTTATTTATGCTGATACATACATTAATACGATCTTCTGCAGGAAAGAAGTTTATAAAAATTTGATTTAGTTGTCAATTAAAAATAAGTATAGAATAACTTAATCAAACACTCAACAATTCCAGGAACCGGTTCATTCCTTTTCTTCTTTCATCATTCAGCAAATAGCTGATATGGTTGTGATAATATTTCTTAAGATCAAAGGCAGGAAATTTTTGTTGTTCTGCAATGGCATCGAGTTGATTCATGCCTGCCGCATTTGCTGCATTAAACATACTGATCCATTCTTTGCTCAAGGGCTGGAGACTTACCCAAACCGCAAATACAAATGGCAGCCCCGTTAAAACCCGCCACTCACTCGCAAGATCATATACATAGGTTGACAACCGCCTTTGTTCAAATGCCCTGTCACCAATGACCAATGCACCGGTTGTTCCATTGATCCTGGTACGGAAGCTTTCATCTTTTGCATCAATGAGCACAGGGCTAACGCCCCAAAACTCCTTCATTAAAATTTTGAGCAATGCCACCGAAGTAAGACTTTGATAATCGAGATAAATCGTTGTAAGATCCTGTACCGGCACCTCGCTGAATAAACAAACCGAAGCCACTTCATAATCCGATGCTATACAATAATCACTCACAATAGAATAGTGCGGCAATTGAGGCAACAAAGCCACTGGCACAAGTCCCACATCAATAGCCCCTTCTTTCAAAGCATCTGCAATACGACTTGGAAAATCAAATACCAACTCATGCTCCTGCAGAAAAGACTCACTCTGCATGCCATACAGCATGGGTTTTGTATTTAAATAACTGACCGCACCAATTTTTATCTTCTGCTTTTCGCTCATGATTTCTTTTAAATTATATGCAGCATAATGCCGGCTGACAAAAACGATAAAAGGAGTTTTGTTATGTCGGTATTCTTCAATTCATTTACTTTTGCGCTGCAAAGAAAGGGATTTTTTGCCGGGCAGCTATTCACCGCTATCTAGTTGTGTCCCTTTCTGCAAACGGATAAACACAAACTATAAACTTCTTCATGGAACTTCAAAACTTAACTGCTATTTCTCCGGTTGATGGTCGTTACCGAAATCAACTGCAACACCTGGATCAATATTTTTCAGAATTCGCACTCATCCGTTACCGTGTGCAGGTGGAAATTGATTACTTCCTGTTTTTAGCGGAAAAGAAATTCTTTCAGCTTTCTGCACAACAAAAAAAAGCTTTAAAAGAAATAGTTGCAGGTTTTTCTGTTGAAAAAGCAGTGGAGATAAAAAATCTGGAGAACATTACGAATCATGATGTAAAAGCAGTGGAGTATTTCCTTAAAAGAGAATTGGAAGCATTGCAGTTGGCTCCCCTTAAAGAATGGATTCACTTTGGTCTTACTTCACAGGACATCAACAATACAGCTATCCCTCTTTTATGGAAGGATGCATTGGAGCAGGAACTGATGCCCTCGTTTTCAAATCTTGTATTAAAGTTGAAAGCATTGGCAAAAGACTGGAAAGAGATTCCCTTACTTGCCCGTACACATGGGCAGCCTGCTTCTCCTACCAAACTCGGAAAAGAGATCATGGTGTATGCAGAACGTTTGGAAAATCAGTTGCAGCAATTATCTGTTTTACCAACGTCAGCAAAATTCGGAGGAGCTACCGGCAATTTCAATGCACATCATGTGGCTTATCCAAAAACAGATTGGGTAAAATTCGGGGATGAGTTTGTTGAAAAGAAACTGGGATTACAACGGCAGCAGTTCACTACACAAATTGAGCACTACGATAATCTTGCTGCACAAATGGATTGCATCAAACGCATCAATACCATCCTCCTTGATCTTTGTCGTGATGTGTGGACCTATGTATCCATGGATTATTTCAAACAAAAAATAAAGAAAGGAGAAGTAGGCAGCAGTGCCATGCCGCACAAAGTAAACCCGATTGATTTTGAAAATGCCGAAGGCAACCTCGGTATTGCCAATGCCCTGTGGGAACATCTTTCAGCAAAGCTCCCTGTTTCAAGATTGCAAAGGGATTTAACTGACTCTACTGTATTACGAAACCTGGGTGTTCCTTTTGCACATACCATCCTTTCTGTGAAATCAATTGAGAAAGGTTTGAGCAAACTATTGCTTAATGAAGAGAAGATTAAACAGGACCTGGAGAACAACTGGGCCGTAGTGGCTGAAGCCATACAAACTATTTTACGCCGGGAGAATTATCCCAATCCTTACGAAGCATTAAAAGAGTTAACGAGAAGCAATACCGCTATCAATAAAAAAACAATGCAGGATTTTATCAATGGATTAAAAGTAAGTGCAGCAATAAAGAAAGAATTAAAAGCGGTTACACCCTTCAGTTATACAGGTGTTAATCCGAAATACTAAGGATGTCTGTTCACCCAACGGGTGACTGCACATCACTTTCAACTTCAACAATAGCTTGTTCAGTCACCTTGCAGGTGAGCAGACAAGATTTTCAACTAAATATCTACAACGATTTTTGTTCACCCAACGGGTGACTGCACATCACTTTTAAAAACTGCAACGATGTCTGTTCAACTAACGGGTGACTGCACATCAATTTCAACTTCAACAATAGCTTGTTCAGTCACCTTGCAGGTGAGCAGACAAGATTTTCAACTAAATATCTGCAACGATGTCTGTTCACCCAACGGGTGACTGCACATCAATTTCAACTCCAACAAAAGCTTGTTCAGTCACCTTGCAGGTGAGCAGACAAGACTTTCAACTGATATCTTCAATAAAAAAATACTCAGGTGCTTTGTGTGTAAACAAACGGATGCTGAGAATATCGTATTGAATCCGGTTCCATTGCGGATATTGTTGCAGAAATGCTTCACCTGCATTCATCAAACGTTCTAATTTTTTAGCGGTTACTCCTTCTTCCGGATGGCCATATGTATCAGTAGTTCTTGTTTTTACTTCAATGAAATGAAGGGTTACATCTTTTACAGCTATCACATCCAATTCAAAATAAGAATGCTTCCAGTTACGGTGCAGAATAGTAAAGCCCTGCCCCTGCAACCATGCAATGGCCATTTCTTCGCCTTGCCTACCCGTTTCAAGATGCTTTGCCATAGTTCTAATGTAATGCTTTCGGGCTTATCCACATACCGGGAAAACAGACTTTATTAAATGCTTTTGGGGAAGGGTTTTTAGTTACTTTTGCAGCTTAAGAATCGAATTATGAAATTTAATCAATCACTCGTTTTTACATTACTGGCGCTGATCGTTGTGGCAGCCTTGTATCGCATTATTCCAAACCGACCAATGGGCTTTGCTCCACAAATTGCAATGGCACTCTTTGCAGGCTCGGTAATCAGAGACAGGAAATATGCATTTGCACTACCTCTCATCAGTATGTTCATCAGTGATGCGCTTTACCAGGTTTTGTATGCAGCGGGTCTTAGCTCTATCCAGGGCTTTTATGGCGGACAATTAACTAACTACATTTTGTTTGCAGGTTTAAC
>JBKJNM010000013.1:0-13565 GCA_046593655.1 Lacibacter sp.
TGTAATACGGGGTTGTTTAAAAATGTTTCTGCACTTGCAGTTGCAATAGTTGCTAAGCCTTGCAAACCGCCGTCAGGGTTTTCAACCGCTAACGGGGTTTCACCCTCGGCAACGAGATGAACTTCATCCTGCATCAACGCCGTTTCTTTTTTCTCTGCATATGCTTTTGCAATACCATTGTGCAACATTGTTGCCGGTTGAATTTTTTGAATAGCTTTTCCCAAATCATGTGTAAAGATTTTTAATTCTTCGCCTTCAATACCAATGATGAGTCCGGGATTTGTACAAAACTGGCCCACACCTAATGTGATGGAGCCTGCATACATAGCTGCAATATCATTTGCGGATGATTTTAATTTTTCGGGTAATAAAAAAACAGGATTAATACTTCCCATTTCTGCAAACACGGGAATGGGTTCTTTACGTTGATTGGCCCAATCGAATAATTGTTTACCTCCATTATATGAACCCGTAAACCCAACTGCTTTTGTATGTGTATTTGTTACTAATGCTTTACCTACTTCAAAACCTTGTCCATATACATGTGTAAAAACAGCTTGGGGTAAATGAAGTTGAGCGACTGCTTTATGAATTGCATCAGCAACCATCTGAGATGTTTTCGCATGTGCAGGATGCGCTTTTACAATGACTGGACACCCGGCAGCTAAAGCACAAGCGGTATCGCCACCTGCTGTTGAATAGGCAAAAGGAAAATTGCTTGCACCAAAGACCACTACCGGACCAAGTGGCACCAGCATTTTGCGAATGTCGGGCTTTGGTGGATTTTTATCAAGGATTGCTGTATCAATTCTTGCTTCCACCCATTCAGCTTGCTCACATGCAGTTGCATAATGATTGAGTTGAAAAATAGTTCTGCCTCTTTCATTCCGCAATCTTGCTTCAGGCAGATTAGTTTCCTGCATAGCTGTTTGAATCAATGCATCGCCACAAGCTTCCAGTTCTACAGCAATGGCACGCATCAATGTGGCTCTTTCTTTCAATGTTTTTTTCCGATACACATGAAATGCATTCCATGCATCGTTCATGAATTGATCAATCTGCGTAAGCGAAGTATCTGTAAAACTCATTGTACTGTTGTTTAAATTATATTACAGGTCGTGCAGCGATGCCATCATTAATGATCTTGAGAATATGTTCCCGTTCGCTGCCCTGTAAAGTTAATCTAGGCGGCCTTACATATTCACTTCCAATTCCGGTTTGGGTTGCAGCCAGTTTAATATATTGTACCAGTTTGGGGTGAATATCGAGTTCAAGTAAAGGCATAAACCAACGATAGATGGCTGCTGCCTCTGCAATTTTACCTGCTTTTACCAGGTTATAAATAGTGACCGTTTCTTTCGGAAAGGCACATACCAACCCTGCTACCCAACCATCAGCACCTAAACATAATTCTTCCATGGCCAATGTATCTACACCACAAAGAATTTTTAATCTTGTACCAAAACGATTGATGAGTCTTGAAACATTGGTTACATCTCTTGTACTTTCTTTCACTGCTGTAATATTGCTGCACCCGATCAACTCTTCAAACATATCCAGTGTTACATCAATTTTATAATCTACAGGATTGTTGTAAATCATGATTGGCAGATCCGTTGATTTGGCGATGGTTTTAAAATATTCTACTGTTTCCCTGTCATCACTTTTATAACGCATGGGTGGTAATAGCATCAATCCTTTTGCTCCCCATTCTTTTGCATTCGCTGCCTGTTGAACAGCATCTTTGGTTGTGCTTTCTGCAATATTCATGATCACCGGAATTTTTCCGTTGAGGAATTGCACTGCATGTTTAACCAGTTGTTCTTTTTCTGTTGCAGTGATGGTGCTGGCTTCGCCCAATGAACCACCAATGATTACACCCTGTACACCGGCATCGAGTTGTGCCTGCAGATTTTTTTCAAACATTGGCAGATCCAATGCATCATCGGCAGTAAACGGAGTTAATACTGCCGGAAACACTCCTTTCCATTCAAATGACATAGTAATAAGTTTGAACAAAAATACCGGATGATTGATCAAACAGGCAGTCCGTGATTAGCCGATACTTTACCGATATGAACATCCATTACCTGTAATTTTACAATTCAGGCTAAAATCAGCAAAGATGAAGGTTGTACAATTTACCATACCGGTTGCAGGCGATAGTTCCATTGTGGTGCAGGAAGAGGTGCTGCCGCACTTCTATAATCATCTCCATCGGCACAAAGAAATACAAATCACCTGGATCATTGAAGGAACAGGTACACTCATTGCCGGCAATTATATGCAGCCTTTCAAAGCTGGTGAAGTTTACCTGTTAGGCGCCAATCAACCACACTTGTTTAAAAGCGATCCGGTTTATTTTGATCAACGGAGAAAGAAAAAAGTACAGGCGCTTTCATTATTCTTCAACCCGGTTCAGTTTACACAAACTGTTTTAACCTTACCGGAAACAAAAAACATCAGGCGTTTGTTAGAGCAAAGCAGCATGGGTTTGCAGGTTACCAATGCAACTGCAAAAAAGATCATTACTGAAATGCTCTTAGTGAAAGAAACAAAACAAACCTACAGGCTCGCTGCTTTTCTTCACTTATTGCAAACACTGAGCAGTATTAAAGGAAACCGGGTGCTTGCTTCTGCATCCACACACTACAGCATTTCTGATTCAGAAGGTTTGCGAATGAATGATGTGTACCGATACAGCATGGAGCACTATACAGAACATATCAAACTCAAAGAGATCGCAGGAGTAGCACATCTTACGGTCCAGGCTTTCTGCAGATATTTTAAAAAGCATACACGTAAAACGTATATCAGTTTTGTGAACGAGATCCGTATTAATGAAGCCTGTAAGAAAATGACCGGGGGCGATGTTACAAGTATATCATCGATTGCCTATGAAACCGGTTTCAGTAGTGCTGTGAGTTTTAACCGGGTGTTTAAAAAGATCACGGGCATTTCTCCCACCCGTTATATTTATGAATACCGTGAGCAGGTAAACTGAAAGCGATTTCTTACATTTGAAATAAGATTGACTGCACATGGAAACCTACGGTAAAATTCTCCTCTTTGCTATGCCCGCCTTTTTAATACTGGTGCTGGGCGAAACCCTTTATGGAGCATGGAAGGGAAAACAAACCGTCCGTAATATGGATATGATCTCCAGCCTCAGCAGCGGTGTAACCAATGTTACCAAAGATGTGTTGGGTTTAAGTATTGCCATTATCAGTTACAGTTGGCTGGTTGATAAAATTGCGGTTGTACATATTGAGAATGCAATCCTCACTTATATGATCGCATTCATTGTACTCGACTTTGCCGGTTACTGGGGCCACCGTATTAATCATGAGTATAATTTTTTCTGGAACGCCCATATCATTCACCACAGCAGCGAAGATTTTAACCTTGCTTGCGCCTTACGCCAAAGCATTTCTGTTGTGTTGAAGATCTTTACCATCTTTTTATTACCTGCAGCATTGCTGGGTGTTCCTCCATTGGTCATTGCAGTCATTGCACCCTTGCATTTATTTGCACAGTTCTGGTATCATACAGAACATATTAAGAAGATGGGATTTTTGGAGAAGATCATTGTTACTCCATCGCACCACCGGGTGCATCATGCTATCAATCCTGAGTATCTCGATAAAAACTATTCACAGATCTTTATTTTATGGGATAAACTTTTTGGTACGTTCCAGGAAGAGCTGCCCGATACAGCACCTGTGTATGGCATTACACGTCCGGTACAAACATGGAACCCGATCAGGATCAATTTCATGCATTTGTGGTTGTTGATGAAAGATGCATGGTTGACCAAAAGCTGGAAAGATAAATTCCGTATCTGGATGATGCCGACCGGTTGGAGGCCCGCTGATGTTGCAGAAAAATATCCGGTGCATAAGATCAACGATCCTTACCATTTTGAAAAATATGATACGAAAGCCTCACCTGCATTGCATGTGTGGAGCTGGGTGCAGATCACTGCGGTCTTATTAATTATCAGTTACCTGTTTGGTAATATTGCCGGCATCAATGCACTCAACCCTTATTTTATTTATCTCTATGGCTTGTTTGTGTTCCTGAGTGTATATGCTTACACCGAATTAATGGACCGGAATAAATATGCGTTTGTGTGGGAACTGCTTAAGAATATATCAGGACTGTCCATCATCATTCAAACAGGCGATTGGTTTGGCGCTTCTCAATTTTTTGGCTCCATGAAATATATCATTGGCTCCTATTTTATTCTTTCGACGTTTGTAACTGCATGGTTTGTGCTAAAGCATGTAAAAGAAGATGAACAGGTTGCAATGCGGCTACATTCTTTATAGATTAAGCGAATGTATATTGTATCTGATTTGTAGCGAGCCATGTTCACTCATCATGAAGAGTTGCTCACTGTTATACTACTTAATTTTTTCCTTTCCTTAACGCATTCCTTCTTATCTTAATCGCCAACTTTATAACTGCATGCTCAACTTCCGGGACAATGAACAAGTGTTCAGAGATTTTATTCAGCAACACCAGCCCCGGGTGTACAATACTGCATTAAATATATTGCAGAATGAACAGGATGCAGAAGAAATTGCACAGGATGTTTTTATTGAAGCATATAATAAAGCACATACATTTAAAGGAGAGTCGCAGGTAAGCACCTGGCTCTACCGCATTACAATAAACAAATGCATTGACCTGATCCGAAGCCGCAAACGGAAAAAGCGCTTTGCCTTTATTACCGAGCTCTTTCATGAAAGCGGGGAGCCCATCAGCGATGCCAGTGATTTTGTACACCCTGGGGTAGTTGCCGAAAACAAGGAAAAAGCGGCTGTTCTATACCGTGCAATTAACCAATTGCCGGAAACACAAAAAATTGCATTTTTATTGAGCGAAACCGATGGCCTGAGCTATGGGGAAATCAGCGAAATTGTTGGTACATCTGTATCTTCCATTGAATCGCTGCTGTTCAGGGCCAGAAAAAACCTGAGAAAAATATTGGCCGATTATTATAAAATGAACGATAGGTAGCAAGTTTTTTATCAAAACCCCGTCAAACAAACTGATATGAACACTAAACAGGATCAATGGATGGATGAAGTATTGGGAAGCTTGCAGCATATGCAGCAAGCTGAAGGGAATCCCCACCTGCACACACGTGTAATGGCCAAACTCCGCCAGCAACCGCTTGCACGCCAACCCCTGCAACAGAAATGGATATATGCATTTTCAGTTGTTTTTACCCTGATGTTGCTGCTGAATGTAGCGGGCTGGAACAGTGATAACAATGTGAGCAGTAATAGCATAAGCTCGCAGCCGATTGATATTGAAACGGTGATCACTGAATACGAATCAGAAGATAATTATACCTCACTACCCTGATATTCCTGAAATGAACAAATCGAAATTCCTCACAATTGCCGTGGTGCTTTTATTGCTGTTAAATGCAACTACGCTTTATTTTTTGTTTGCAAAGAAAAACGAGAAACGATCGCATCGTGCTGGTAACCGGCCTTATTCCGAATTCATCATTAAACAATTAAAGTTTGATACCGTGCAGGCAGCACAACTCAAGCAACTGAGAGACCAGCATAAACTGGAACTGGATGAACTGAAAAAACAAGACAAGCAATTACAAGAAGCAAAATTTACTTTATTGAAAGAAGGCGTAACGGATAGTTTAAAAATCGATTCAGTTCTTAACCTTATAGCCGCCAACAAAAAACAATTTGAATTAGCTTTTCACAAGCATTTTATGGAGATACGTTCTTTATGCCGTCCCGATCAGTTAGAACTCTTTAATAAAACGATCGATGAAATGAAGAAACGGAGAATGCATTCTCCGGGTGATAAAGATAAACGACCCGGTGGCCCGCCACCCGCCAAATAAAACCATCCACTTAACTAAGAATGATCAATAAAAAACCGCTTCTTTCAAGTAGCGGGTTTTCTTTGTAAGCTGATTGATTATTCCACCACCTCTCCTTCCAGATCGTAATCAAATGCCTTGGTAATTTTTGCATTTACAAAGTCGCCGATCTTTAATTTTTTATTGGAGTGAATGATCACTTCATTATCTACTTCAACACTATCAAATTCTGTACGGCCCAAATAACGACCTGCTTCTTTTTTATCTATGATGGTTTTAAAGGTTTGTCCAACTTTTTGCTGGTTCAATTCATAAGAAATATCCTGTTGTACTCCCATGATCTCCTGTGCCCTTCTTTCTTTCTCTTCCGCAGGTACATCATCAACCAAATCATATCCGCTGGTGCCTTCTTCATGGCTGTAAGTAAAAATGCCAACACGATCGAAGCGTTGCTTTTGTAAGAACAATTTTGTTTCTTCAATATCATCCAATGTTTCACCGGGGAAACCTGCAATGAGTGTTGTGCGTAAACAAAGCCCGGGAACTTTTTCACGAACAGCAGCAATGAGTTCTTCTGTTTCAGTTCTGGTAATTTGCCTGCGCATGGCTTTGAGCATGTTATCACTTGCATGTTGCAAAGGCATGTCTAAATAGTTACAGATATTTTCCCGTTCACGCATCACATCCAACACATCTAATGGAAATTTATGCGGATAGGCATAATGCAAACGAATCCACTCTAAACCTTTTACATCTGCCAAACGATGCATTAAATCGCCCAACATGCGTTTTTTGTAGAGATCTAACCCGTAATATGTCAGCTCCTGCGCAATAAGCATAATTTCTTTTACCCCTTTCTTTACCAGGCCTTCTGCTTCTTTTACAAGATTATCCATACTCTTGCTAACGTGCTGACCACGCATTAACGGGATGGCACAAAACGAACAAGTACGGTTACAACCTTCACTGATTTTTAAATAGGCATAATGCGATGGTGTACTCAATAACCGTTCGCCTACCAGTTCGGTTTTGTAATCAGCTTCAAACTGTTTTAAAATTTGGGGTAACTCCATGGTGCCGTAAAACGCATCCACTTCGGGTATTGATTCTTCCAGTTTATTTTTATAACGTTCGCTCAGGCAACCCGTTACATATACTTTATCCAGTTTCCCCCGGCGTTTTAGTTCTACCTGGTTTAAAATAGTATTGATGCTTTCTTCCTTTGCTTTATCAATAAAACCACAGGTATTTATAATAACAATGTTGTGATCTTTTTTACCACTTTCATGCACCACATCTATTTCATTGGCCAATAACTGGCCACTAAGCACTTCACTATCCACCATATTCTTGCTGCAGCCCAGTGTAATGATATTCACCTTATCCTTCTTTAACGTCTTACTCTTCATAGCGGGCAAAGGTAACAGAATCAGGCAGAAAGCCCTTTTCCGGGATTATAACAAAAGTTTGGCACCATTTTTTCAAGCCTTGCATATCTAAACAAACATTTATGAAGAAAATGATTATTCTGGCTATTGTGTTCACCGTATTTGCTCAACAGCAAATATTAGCACAAGCCAAAGGCAGTAGTTACAAGACAGCATTGGGCGTAAAATTCTATCCCGGTGCAGGTATTACTTTAAAACATTTCGTAAAAAGCAATGTAGCCTTAGAAGGTATTGGCTATTTCTGGCGTGATGGTGTTCGTATTACCGGTTTGTATGAATTTCATGGCAATATCAGTGGCGCTCCGGGGTTAAAATGGTATGTAGGCCCGGGTGCACACATAGGTTTTTGGAATAACAGGTATTGGAAGAGAGAATATGGCGATTACCGTGGTGGTGCCTTAGTTGGTATTGATGGTGTACTGGGTCTTGATTATAAATTCAAGGGCGCCCCCATCAACATGAGTGTTGATTGGCAACCATCTTTTGAATTTGGCACTTACGGAGCAGGCTTCAGTGGTAACTGGGGTGGATTTGCTATTCGTTATACTTTCTAAAATTATTATTTACATCTTTCTATTCGATGGGCTTAAAAGGATACCCTTAAAACCAAAAAACAGGTTTGCAGGGTATCCTTTCTGCTTTTACATTTGCACTGTTGATTAAATATTTCCTGAAACATTTTGATCCATACCCATAAGAGAACTTTTTAAATATCCCATGAAAACCTGATGACCTTACGTTAAACATCCTTACCAATGTCTCATGAAAAAACTTCCCCGCAGGAAGTTTTTCTTTTTACAATCGTTACTATCGCCCCTTTTTTAAAATCCTTCTATGTTGTAATGTGTGGAATGTATTTCTTTGTAAAAAGATAATTCCCATCTATGCCCGATAATTACCAGATAGCAGATGCATTTTCCATGCTCAGTAAACTGATGGATATAAATGCTGAAGATTCCTTTAAAGCAAAGACCTATGCTGCTGCTGCATTTAATATTGAAAAACTGCCGGTACAGTTAGCAGATGTGGAACCCGCAAAAATTTCTACTTACAAAGGAATAGGCAGCAGCTCCGCTAAAAAAATTATTGAGATATTAGAAACAGGCGAACTAAAAGCATTGAACGATCTACTTGCCAAAACACCTCCCGGTGTAATTGAAATGCTTTTTATTAAAGGGATCGGCCCAAAGAAAATATCCACCATCTGGAAAGAAATGGAAATTGAAAGCATTGGAGAACTCTTATATGCCTGCCAGGAAAACCGCCTGCTCCTGTTCAAAGGCTTTGGCGAAAAAACGCAGGCCAATGTGATGAGCTCTATTGAATTTTTTTTGCAGAACAAAGGCATTCATTTGTATGCTGATGTAGAAACTTATGCAATGGCCGTTGATAAAACGATGAAAGATAAATTTCCCGATGCACGGTTTGAGTTGACGGGTGAGTTCAGAAGACAAATGGAAATCATTCATCAATTGGAATGGGTAACCACTGCTTCACTTGATGCCATTGAGGCCCTGCTTACAGCCAATAACTTCCAGGTACAGGAAAAAGAATCTTCTTTTGTGACTTTAAAAGGCGCAGAAAATGTTTCCTTGAAGTTTCATTCTACTTCCGTGCATGCGTTTGGTTCCGCACTTTTTCAAACATCAGCCGCTGAAGAATTTTTAACAGCCTGGGGAACAGTTGAGGAAGCAGCAACAGAAGAACTCTTATTTCAACAAAAAGGGATTGCAGTTATTCATTCCTGTTTACGGGAAGAGTTCTCAATCGATCCTGTTCCGGCATTGATTCAATACGATACTATTAAAGGGATCATCCACAGTCATAGTAACTGGAGCGATGGAAGCAATACCATTGAACAGATGGCCATCCATGCACAGGAAGAGGGATTTGAATATTTAGTGATCAGCGATCACAGTAAAAGCGCCGGTTATGCAAATGGTCTTTCAGTTGAACGGATAGAAGCACAGCACAAGTATATAGATGAACTCAACAGCAAACGCAAAGGCTTCCGAATTTTTAAAAGCATTGAAGCAGATATTTTAGGCGATGGTTCTTTAGATTATGATGATGAAACATTAGCAACATTCGACCTGGTGATTGCATCGGTGCACAGCAATTTAAAAATGACGGAAGAAAAAGCAATGATGCGTGTGATGAATGCTATTGAAAATCCGTACACCACCATCCTTGGTCATATGACAGGAAGGTTGTTATTAAGCCGTGCCGGTTTTCCACTCGATCATAAAAAAATCATTGATGCATGCGTAGCCAACAGTGTGGTCATTGAACTTAACGCACATCCACGGCGGTTAGATATTGACTGGCGCTGGATCAGTTATGCATTGAACAAAGGCGCCTTACTTTCCATTGACCCCGATGCACATGAACTGAGTGGTTTTAAGGATATTCGTTATGGTGTGCTGGCAGCACAAAAAGGAAGACTCACTGCTGCACAAAACCTAAGCAGTTTTTCGTTGCATGAATTTGAAGATTATTTAATGGAAGTTAGAAGAGAAAAAGGGATTTGAGTGGCGGGTAATTGTTGATGAGAGAGTGCTTACCTTTCAATCTATTTATTGAACAGTTTTGAACTGACCACATATGCCGCAGATAACCTACCACTTAGTTGTACACAGAGGCCAAAAAAGAATTCTCCTCCAATTTGCACATGATAAAGAATGGAATGAACGTATTAAAAAAGTGCCCGGGGCCCAGTGGAGTGCTACACTAAAGGGATGGCATCTACCCGATACAAATGAAAACAGAATCAAGTGCGGAATTCCGCCTGCCACCCCGCTGGTAATACAGCAGCAGAAAGTGGAACGATCTTCTCTTCGCCTATCGGCCAATAACAAAAAACAGTTACTGCTTTACCTGGAGCAGCTGGCATTAAAGAAATACAGCCTCAGTACCTTGCAAACGTACCGCAATGAATTTATGCAGTTGCTGCAACTTCTGAATGATACGCCTGTACAGGATTTAACACCCCAACACCTGAAACGTTATATGTTGTATTGTACAGTAAAACTGCAACTGAGTGAAAACACATTGCATAGCAGGCTCAATGCGTTTTACCCCGTTGGATTAAAAAAATATTTCTATGTATTACTATGTTTATGTTTTATTAAGTGACAAAGACAATCTTTTTTACACAGGGTATACTGCGGATCTAAAAGCCCGACTGTCATTACATAATGAGGGCAAAGTTGCTTCAACAAAACATCGAAGACCTTTACAGCTTATTTACTTTGAAGGTTGCAAAAACCAACAAGATGCTACACGCAGGGAAAAGTATCTGAAATCGGGTAATGGTAAAATATATTTGAGAAGCAGATTGCGGATATTTTTTTATCCTACGGGGTGAAATTTTATTTTGAACAAGTACTGAAAAGAGAAAAATTCTTTTGGGAGATACCACGACCAAAGAAACAATTGATACTGCCAAAGGTGCTTGGTGAAAATGAGATTGCGTCGTTATTTAATGCGCTCGAGAATAAGAAACACAAAGCAATGCTGTTTACTGCATATAGTGCGGGCTTACGTGTAAGTGAAATAGCAGCATTAAAACTAAAACATATTGATAGTGACCGGATGCAAATACTCATTGAAAATGCAAAAGGAAAAAAAGATCGCTATGTATCCTTAAGTCCGGTGTTGCTGGATGTATTACGAAGCTATTTGAAAGAGCATGGGAAGAGACCAACAGAGTATTTGTTTGAATCTGAACAAACAAGGACAGCCTATCCGACCCGAACAATTCAACGAGTTTTTCAAATGGCAAAAACCAAAGCCCGGATATTAAAAACCGTGGGCATTCATTCGCTTAGGCACAGTTTTGCAACGCACCTTCTGGAAAAGGGCACCGATATACGATACATAAAGGAATTGCTGGGACATTTCAGTATTAAAACAACAGAACGATACCTGCACGTAAAAAAAGAACAATTGGTGAATATTATCAGCCCGCTTGATGATTTATGGAGAACAGGAAAAATCGATTGGTAGATTGCTTGAATAATAGATGGCGAATTGGCTTTGTGACACTACAATGAACATGGCGAATTACAACTCCCTAAAAATCAATACCTCCATTTCTTTGAAAAGCAAGTTAGTGTCGTATATTTAAGTGTTGTATGCAATGCTAAACGAAACCGTACCTCAAATAATCTTAACGAGCTATTTATTATGACGAAATACTTTTTTTCTATTTTATTTCTTTGTATATCTTTTATACCAATCGCCCTATTTTCACAATCAACAGACTTGACCATTCAAAATGTAAAGTTTAAAAGTGAAGGCGTTGTTCTTGCAGGCTCAATTTTTACACCTAAAAATGTGTTTGCAGCCGTTGTAATTGTTCACGGTTCTGACCCTGTGAAAAGGGAATTAGAATTTGCCAAACGTCTTGCCCAAAAAGGTATTGCTGTACTGACATATGATAAACGTGGAGTTGGAGAATCAGAAGGAGTATATGTTGGACCAACTGTTGGCACAAATAATATCGACACTTCTAATCTTAACTTATTAGCTCAAGATGCCGATGAAGCAGTAAAAACATTCAGAACAAATTTAAAGGACAAAAAAATTCCGATTGGATTAATTGGATTTAGTCAAGCAGGATGGATAATTCCAATTACCGCAAGCAGAAACTCATATGTAAAATTTATGGTTTTGTTTAGTTGCCCTACAATTACTACATTAGAACAATTACGATTCCAATTTTATACAAATGGAAATAATAATTTTTGGGGAATTCATACAGAAGCAGAAGTAATTGAACATACAAAAAACGATACAGACAGGTATCAATTTGTGGCGACTGACCCAAAAGTTTACCTTAATAAACTTTCAATTCCAGGACTTTGGCTTTTTGGTGAGAAAGATATACAGATCCCAGTAAAGTTGTGTATAGAGCAATTAAATACATTTAAAGTTCAAGGCAAACCTTTTGAATATACTTTGTTTTCAAAATTAGGACACAATACTTCCTCTGACACAGATACATCACCTTTTGATATTTCAATTCAATGGATAAAACAGAAAACTCTGAACATCAAAAAATCAAAAGCTTCAAAATAAAGCACTGCACACAACATGGGGTTTTGCAATATTGGGGCAGGACGTTGTTATCTTCGGCATTAGCAACATGGCAGCAGTTGTTCGGGCAGGACAAACATCGATGGGCTTTTGGTTGTTATCTTGTACATTTGTTTTCCAATCGGCAGCGGTTTCGGGCGGGACGTTTTTCAAATCCCCCAACATCGCAAAGCCCTAACGTTGTGCGTAATTAAACCTCACAGTCGCTTCGATAAAAATTTACAATAAGCTGATGGACATATCAAATATTCATCCTGAAATTCTTACTGACAAGTCAAGATTACAAGAGATTTACGATTTAAGAGTTTTATCATGGGAGAGGTCTCCGCAAGGACACTTTATTAATAAATTATATTTTCCTCATGGGTGGCGAGACAAATATGATGAACAAGCATGCCATTGGGTAATTGAAAACGAAAAGGCTATAATCGCAAGTGCCAGAGTTTGTGTTTTAGATAACGTTGAGGAAATGGATGAATGCTTTTCACATTTTTGTTTACCTAAAGAAAGACCCTTTGCATTTTTCTCACGACTTGTTGTACATCCTGCTCATAGAGGAAAAGGAATTTCTAAATTGATGGATTATGCAAGACTAAAGTTTGTCAGGGACAATGACATAAGCTTTACCTTGGCTTCTGTTGAACATGAAATTGGAAGAAATGAAGTTTTAAAATCATTGGGCTTTAAAGGGCTTGGGAATTTTATCCACCATTACGGAGAAAATCCTATACCGAAAACATGCAAAGCGTTTATTTTATTTCAAAGTGACATCAACCTTTAAAGCAGACAAACTACGCACAACAAAAGTATTTGCAAAAGCAGGGCTGGACGTTGTAATCTTCGGCTGTAGTTCGCTATCAGCTTCAGTTTCGGCTGGACATTAGTAATTTGGCTTTTTGTTGTTATCTTCAAATTCAATTTTTCAATCAGCATTTGTTCCGGGCTGGACGAGCAATGAATCCCCTGCCTTCGCAAATACTTGAACGTTAGCGGCAAGTCCAGCGACAAAAAGCGAATACTAAAATTTTGCTTTGTCTCTGTCACAATAAAACTTTGCTAGACCAACAATACAACTTTCCTGATAAGTCCCTTTATAAATTGGGCTGTAAGTTGTGTCGCCAGTTTTGCTAATATGCCTTGTCATAACAGGTGCG
>JBKJNM010000025.1:0-23265 GCA_046593655.1 Lacibacter sp.
GAAGTAATTACCGTCAATGATAATTCATTCGACGATAGTAAGTATGTGCTGGAGTATTTATCAAAACCATTTAAAAACCTGCGGCCCATTGAGCTGAAACAGGAAGCAAGGCATATACCCGGCAAAAAATTTCCTTTATCTATTGGCATCAAAGAAGCAAAACATGAATTGCTTTTATTAACCGATGCTGATTGTAAACCCGTTGGCAGCAAATGGATTGAACTGATGCAGGGCGCTTTTGCGAATGGAAAAGAAATTGCACTGGGTTATGGTTCCTATTATAAAAAGCCCGGGCTGCTGAATAAGATCATACGCTTTGAAACTTTTTTATCAGCGCTTCAATACTTTTCTTATGCTCTTGCAGGTATGCCTTACATGGGTGTGGGAAGAAACCTGGCTTATAAAAAAGAATTATTCTTTCGTAACAAAGGTTTTTCTGCACAAAATCAATTGCCCGGTGGCGATGATGATCTCTTCATTAATAAAGTGGCAACAAAGTTAAATACAGCTATCGTTATTGATGAAGATGCATTTACAGTCTCTGAACCAAAAACCAAATGGAGTACCTGGCGCAGCCAGAAAGCAAGACACTATACAACCAGTAAATATTATAAAGCATCGCATCAATTTTTACTGGGTTTATTTTCATTTTCCCTTTTTCTATTTTATCCTTTATTGGTTGCCAGTATGTTGTTTTTTAACTGGTGGATGGCATTAAGTGTATTTGGATTCAGGTTCTTCCTGCAGGGTATTATTTATTACCGCTGTATGGATAAGCTCAAGGAAAAAGATCTATTCTGGATCTATCCCCTGCTCGACATCTGGCAATGGTTCTATTATCTTTTATTTGCAAATTCACTATTTAAAAAACCGGGCACATCTTGGAAGTAGTATTGAAATATTTTTCTGATTTCACTCCTGCACAAGTACTGCAATTTCAGCAGCTTGAACATTTATATAAAGAATGGAATGAAAAGATCAATGTCATTTCCCGAAAAGATATTGACAGTTTGTATGAAAAGCATGTATTGCATTCTTTAGCAATTGCTGCAGTTTTTCAGTTTCAACCGGGTACACAGATTGCTGATCTCGGAACCGGTGGTGGTTTTCCGGGAATCCCTTTGGCCATTTTTTTTCCTGAAGTACAATTTCATTTAACTGACAGTATTGGTAAAAAATTAAAAGTAGTGAATGAAGTGGCAATGGCCATCGGGCTAAAAAACATCACTACGCAGCATATCCGGACAGAACAAATTGAAACCCGGAAATTTGATTTTGTAGTGAGCCGTGCAGTAGCTCCGTTAAAAGACCTGTGGAACTGGAGCCTGCCGATTCTTAAAGCAAAAGGCCAGGGAAAATCGGCCATGGCAGATGACGAACCCGTTCATGGTGGGTTAATTTGCCTGAAAGGGGGCGATCTTACAGGTGAAATTAAAGAAAGTGGTCTCACTCCCATGGCTTGGGAAATTGATCATATTTTTCAGGAAGAATCTTTTAAAGAGAAATTTATACTGGCTGTAAAGCGGTAAATGCATTTGTTTCACCTATTACCGCTTTGTGGTATTTTTCATAAACAATAAAACCTCAATTTTGCCAGATGAAGAAAATTTCTGTGTGTATTGTTGAAGATGTGACGGATATCCGTCAGGCGTTGGAACAGATCATTGATCTCAGTGAAAATTGTGTGATTGGAGGATCATTCTCTTCAGGTGAAGAAGCATTGGTGAAAATTCCATTAGTGAAACCCGATGTTGTACTGATGGATATTGGTCTTGGCTCCACCAATGGTATTGATCTTGTAAAAGAATTGAAACCGCAGCATCCTGAAATTCTTTATATGATGTGCACCATTTATGAAGAAGATGAAAAAATATTCAATGCGCTGCGTGCCGGGGCCAGTGGATATATTCTTAAAAAATCATCTCCTGCTAAATTAATAGAGGCCATTGGCGAATTGGTTGACGGTGGAGCACCCATGAGCAGCCAGATAGCGATGAAAGTGGTATCAGCATTTAAGGGATTACCCGTGCAGGAAGCGATTGTACCGAATCATCAATCATTGGAAATTGCTATTTTATCCCGCCGTGAAAAAGAAATCCTGGAATGGCTGGCACAAGGAAAAATTTATAAGGAAATTGGCGCTGAATTAACCATCAGTCCGGAAACAGTTCGTAAACATGTATATCATATTTATGAAAAGCTCCACGTAAACAACCGTGTAGAAGCAGTGAATAAATTTTATGGACGATAACCAAATCTGAAAAGTATAAAAAAACCGCCTCTTAATGATGGCGGTTTTTTTATTTGCTTTAAACAAGTGTTACCACTTCAAATCCAGTTTATTATTTTTTCTGTCCACATCGGCCATGCGTTGTGTGGGATCAATTTCAACCGTTGTTAATTCGCTCAAGCGCTTATCAAATTCAATAATATAAGTAGGGTGAGTCCATTTCCATGCAGGATATACAAAACGTTGCATATTATTTTCTGCTGGCTTTTCTCCAAACATTAAATACATCGGTACATAATGTAATTGCTGTGTTCCATCTTTAAATGTTAATACCAAATCTATAGGCATGGGTACTTCTTTCAGGCGTTTGATTCTCACTTTTGATTTGCCAGCTTCTTCCCATAAACTGTCAATGGCATAATCAATTGTTTTTATGCCGTTGATCCAATACTCTTTGTACCAATCTAATTGCAATCCACTTACTTTTTCTGCTACCCGAATAAAATCATTGACGTTGGGATGTTTAAAGCGCCATTGTTTATAATATTCTAAAAGGATTTTGCTTCTTGTTTCTTCCCCCGTAATATATCCTAACTGGGAAAGAAATACAGCACCTTTGGAATAAGATGCAATTGAATAGGCATAATTGCTATTAAAATGATCCGCATGCGTCGTCAACGGCTCTTCGACCCGACTTTTTACAAGGTTGAAATAATTATTATAATTCGCCGAATGGAAATAAGGAAGATCTGTATCGCCAAACATCTGCCCATTTCGTTTGGCCATCTCGGCATTGTAAAAATTCTCCACTCTATCGGTGGCAAACTCTGTAAACCCTTCATCCATCCATGCATACAAACTTTCATTCGTTCCCATTAACATTTGATACCAGGTATGTAACCATTCATGAAACACGGTACCAAGTCCGGGCCCGTTTAACAATGTTGCCATTGGATATTCCATGCCGCCATCGCCGCCTTGAATAAATGAATATTGTTTGTAAGGATACTCTCCAAAATTTTGTTTAATGAAAGGATAAACCATCTCAGCAGCATTTGCTACCAACTTCCATTCATCTTCATTTTTTTGATTGGCAGGTGTAGCATTGTACAACACATGAATGGCAGGACCATCTTTTACCTGCTTTACAATATGTTTAAAATCAATATCAGCAGCCCAAACAAAATCATGCACATTAGGTGCAATAAATTTCCATGTAAGTTTTTCACCGGCAGGACGGACAACTTTTACACCCGTTGATTCATAACCATAACCTATTTGATTGGCATTGGTTAAATAACCTGTGCCGCCAATGATATACTTTTTATCAATCGTGATGTTCACTTCAAAATCTCCCCACACTCCATAAAATTCTCGGGCCACATATGGATTGGGATTCCACCCATCGTTATCGTACTCACATAATTTAGGATACCACTGCGACATAGAAAATTTTGTTCCACTCGCTGCGTCTCTTCCGCTACGCCTCACCTGGATTGGAACCTGGGCATCATATTCCATTTCCAATACTACTTTTTGTTTGGGCAGAATTGGTTTGCTGAGTTTTACCTCCAAAATGGTTTCATGTTCTTTTAGTTGCTGAATAACTCCATTCATCTTCAGCCATTTAATTTTCTGATAGCCGATTTCATTTTCTTTCAAATTCAGAATACGGTCTTTCACACGGGCATCCCAATCAGCCTTTCCTGCGGCATTTAATTTCAGCCCTAATTCACGGCTTCTTGTATCCATCATACTGTTAGGCTGAAATGCGTTCCAGTATAAATGATAAAATAGTTTATCTAATGTATCAGGTGAATTATTTGTGTACTCCAGCTTTTGTTTTCCTGTATAACGATTTGTGGTAACATCCATCTGGATATCCATCACATACTTTACACGTTGTTGCCAGCGGTTGGGCTGGGCATTTACATAAACACTAAAAAGACTAAGGAGCAGGGTTGAAATAAGAATTCGCATGAAATGTTTATTATTTAATAAGTAAATTTCGGGAAAACAATCATATGCAAAATGTGAAAATGATTAATGGCTATCCATTTGTATCTTATTCAAAAGAAAGCTTTGATGATGATGAGATGAGA
This sequence comes from Lacibacter sp., assembly GCA_046593655.1. Classification (GTDB taxonomy): domain Bacteria; phylum Bacteroidota; class Bacteroidia; order Chitinophagales; family Chitinophagaceae; genus Lacibacter. The sequence continues at coordinate 4,333 of JBKJNM010000025.1, forward strand.
AAACGAAGCAGTTTCTTTTATCAATGGATGAATGAGCGCCGCACCTGTCGTGATTTTAGTGATAAACCCGTTGCAAGGCAGGTAATTGAAAACATCCTGTTAACAGCCTCAACGGCACCATCCGGAGCACATAAACAACCTTGGACCTTTTGCGTGGTAACCGATTCTGTAATAAAACAACAAATACGCACTGCAGCTGAGGCAGAAGAAAAAAAAAGTTATGATAATCGTATGAGTGAAGAATGGCTGAATGATCTTGCACCCATTGGCACTGATTGGCAAAAACCATTTCTTGAAATTGCCCCTTATCTTATTATCGTTTTCAGCAGAAGTTACGAGGTGGAGGAAAATGGCCACAAACATCAAAACTATTATGTAAAAGAAAGTGTGGGCATTGCTTGTGGTTTTTTACTGGCAGCAATTCATCATGCAGGCTTAATTGCATTAACTCATACGCCCAGTCCCATGAATTTTTTAAGCCGGGTCTTAAACAGACCTGCAAATGAAAAACCTTTTTTAGTTGTACCTGTTGGCTATGCTGCCGATGAATGTTGGGTACCCCAATTACAAAGAAAAAGCCTGGATGAAGTAGCAGTTTTCCACTAAACAAATTACAGTTCTTCTTCCTCTTGCAGGATGAATGCACTTTTTCATCAAAAAAAAGTAGATGACCGATTTGTATTATTACATCGTTTGAAAAAAACCTGCATGGGATTATCAAACGTTTTTTCTTACTAAAAACCCCCTTATCAACCTGATAAATTAATTGCTCAAATAGATTTCTCTTCTTTCATAAACTCTTTACGAAAACACTTTCTTTCGCACCAAAAAAAGATTCTTCACCTGCTTTACGAAAGTAGGTTAGCCCCGGCTGCTGCTGCTGCCGTTGCATAAGTACATTCTTCGTTTTTTCCGCGGAAAACATCTTTTACAGTTAATTATTATTTATAATCAATAAATCCCCTGTTGATTTTTGAAACCTTTCTTTGCAAGCGAAATACACCAATGCCATTTCTGCTGCCACTATTATTACTGTTACCTTCAATGGTATGAATAAACCCACCATCAACTTTTTCTATAATACCTGTATGTCCTGAACTGCCTCCTGTGTTCAACATAAAAATATGCCCTGGTTTAATGAGTGATGGTTTATCAATTGCATCAACCGTGAGTATTTTTTTTCCTGTCGTCTTATTCCAATGCGTTATTACATGACCTGTTTTAAACAAGGGGTTATTTTTTCCAAGTTTAATTGCTGCTTTATCAAAACACCAGTATACAAATGCTGCACACCAGAATAAACCAGGCGGCAACGCAACACTGGCAAGGTATTGATTAACGATGGTTCCTTTGTTACTGCCTGGCGGATCTTCCATAACACCTAGTTGAGTTATTGCCACCTTTAATGCTTCAATGAGTAAAGCATTGGGAGCAATATCATTTACAACAATCGTTTCAACTCCAAACAATGATGCCCATGTAAGTGAACCTACATTGCCATCCATCTCCAACGGGTTGCCAAACTGATCCATATGTGTTGCCTGGAAAAGCTTGACGGCATTTTTTGTTTTAGTGCCAAAGACTCCTGTTCCTTTGAGATCACCAATGTTAATTTCAATCAATTTTTTCTGAATAGCTTTTACAATGCCTCTGTTGCTTTCGCTCTTTTTGATAATTCTGTTTGGGTATTTCATGTTATACTATTTTGAGTTAATAAATCCATTCGTTCTTCAACATCTGATCCATCCATGGTAATTTAATCATGGACATATTCCATGGCAAATGCTGCAAAAGCATATCATAGGGAGTTTTAATGAATCATCATAATTTCTCCTTTTCATGGGGAACAGAATATATAAGTTGAGATAAAGCGGAGGATTTTTATACACTGTTAAAAAATCACTCCGAGTATAATTTTCCTGCTGTTTGGCTAAGCAAAATATCAGCTGTTGCATCAGATGATAAAGAAACATTACTAACCACCAATCTTGCAACGGATGGCGTTGGATTTGGAATCTTTAAATTCAAATACTTATTCACTTCCTCACCGAGGAACTTCAATGATTCGTGGATCATTGCAAAAGGTTTAATGGTTAACGGTACAGAGGAAAAGAGGGGATTACAATGGACGTTGGGGAATGATGAAACAAGATTAAGAGAAAAAATAATTTTTGTCAATACTACTATAAGGTATTTTTTTGCACATTTTAAAATCTCAGAAAAAAAATAAAAATAAAAAATGCGCAAGTCTTTGAAGATGCTTTGTGGATAAGCATTTCATGATTTTCTATTTAAAAAAGCAACTACTTCTTTAAAAGTCCCTTAACAAAAAATTTATATTAATCGTAAAATGTGAAGCCTGATTTCGATACAAAACAGTAAAATTACGAAGTGAACTATTCTTAAATCTCAGAAGAAGAGCAAAGAAAAATCCTGTTGAGGTGAACAGGATTTAAAACTTGAACTTTTTATAATGCAAACAACTCTTGATATAACCTGCCTTTGGCATCAAAAACCAGGATTTTTTTCTTAAGAGCAGATTTTTGTACAATGATTTTATACTCATTGGCTTCAGCTCTTGGTTTTACAACTGTAACGGTTTCCTTTACCGGCCAGTCTTTATAATTACTGTTATTAAAACCATCCCGTACTACTTTGGGAAGTTCTTCCATTTCAACTTTTGTTTCAGTCCATACCCAATCACCTTTATGAGCATAACTGGCTTTGAGGATTTTATCGCCCAAAGTAAAACGAACAGTATGGTTATCTAAACCATCACTCCATTTTGCATCTTTTGCATCGGGGTATTGTTTGGCGAATGTTTGTTTTACAATTTCCGGAACTGCAAACAACTGGGCACTTGTTGTTGAAGTAAAAAGTAAGAAGGTTGTAATTATAAAAAGATGTTTCATGATGCAGGTATTAAATTTGAGACATTAAAATTACTCATCTTTTCCTGCAACCACAATCACAATTTCGCCCTTCACTGTTTTTGCTTTAAAGTGATCATGTACTTCTTTGAGCGTACCCCGTTTGTTCTCTTCAAATTTTTTGGTGAGTTCCCGGCTAACACAGCACAAACGGGCTTCTCCAAAGTAATGCATAAAATCGGAGAGTGTTTTCACCAAACGGAAAGGAGATTCATAAAAGATCATGGTTCGTTCTTCTTCTGCGAGTTGTTTCAAGGCAGTTTGCCGCCCTTTCTTTTGTGGAAGAAATCCTTCGAACGTAAACCGTGTGGCAGGCAACCCGCTGTTCACTAAAGCCGGAACAAATGCAGTAGCACCCGGAAGTGTTTCAACAATGATGTCATTCTTAACACATTCACGTACCAGCAGAAAAGCAGGATCGCTTATGCCGGGTGTTCCGGCATCAGTTAACAATGCCATCTTCTTTCCTTCTTTCAGTTGATCAATTAAATGCTGTACAATTTTATGTTCGTTGTGCTGGTGATAAGGTGAAAGTGGCTTTTGAATATTGTAATGATTCAACAGTATTGAACTTGTTCGGGTATCTTCAGCAAGGAGCAGGTCTACTTCCTTCATAATCTCCAGTGCACGAAGTGTGATGTCTTTGAGATTACCAATGGGAGTGGGAATGATATACAACATGAAGAAAAGTACGAGGTAAGAAGTACGAGGTAAGATGCCTCTGCTGTTGGTACCTTTTACTTCTTATTTATTGAATTGAAATTTCAAATTGCTCCATTACCGGATTCGCCAGCAATTTTTTGGCGGCTTCTTCTGCAATTGCTTTTGCTGAATCAGGTGTATCAGCATCAATTTGCATACTGATGTTTTTACCAATGCGTACATCTGCCACTGCGTTTAAACCTAAACTGCTCAACCCACCCATCACTGCTTTTCCCTGCGGATCTAATAAATCTTTCAGCGGCATTACTTTTACCTGAACTGTATATGTCATTGTTTGAATATTGTATTAGATGATCTGTTTGCGAAGCAGCAAAGATAAAGCAACGTAGGCTAAATAAATGAGCGGAATAGCCGCCCATTGAAAAATCAACATCAACGCAATGGCCAATACGGCCAGGATGATCTTGGGCTGATTATTTTTGATGCTGTAATCTTTAAACTTTAACCCCATGATGGGAATATCCAAAACCATTAGAAAACTGATGATAAGTATGATGGAATAAAGAACCCAACGGTTAATAATTATTCCTGCAAGATCCCATTGATTGTACCAGATCACCAAGGGTAAAGCCGCCACTACCATTGCTGTGATAGGTGTTGGCACACCCCTGAAGGAAAGGGTTTGACGTTCATCAATATTAAATTTTGCTAATCGCCATGCTGCACAGCAGGCAATGAGCAAAGCTGGCAATAGCGAGGTAAAGGAAGTATCCAGTGCCGATTCTTCTTTTAAATAACTCATGCGCAGCAATTGATACATGATCATAGAAGGTGCTACACCAAATGTAACCACATCACTTAGCGAATCAAGTTGTTTGCCCATGCCCGAAGTTGCTTTCATCAATCTGGCTAAAAATCCATCCAAAAAATCAACAATACCTGCAGCAAAAATAAAATAAGATGCATAGGTGATTTTCTCCGGCAGATTGATTACAAGATTACCGCCATCAATTGCAGTAATCGTTTCACCCGGTTGAAGAATAAGAATAATAGCTATACAACCAAATACAAGATTGAGAAGAGTGAATAGATTCGGAATTTGCTTCATTGAACTTTTCATTAATAAATCTGATCTCATTTTTTCATCAACGCTTCTATCTCTTCTACAGTAATTGGAATATTTTTCATGAGATCTTTATTCCCTGTTTTAGTGATCCACAGATTGTTTTCAATCCGCACTCCTATTTGTTCTTCTTCAATATAAATACCGGGCTCAACAGTAAACAGCATACCCGCTTTAACAGGTTCAGTTTTTGTACCCAGGTCATGCACATCAATTCCAAGGTGATGAGAAATACCATGATATAAATATTTCCTGTAGGCCCTGTTTTCAGGATCTTCATTTTTCACCTCTGTTTTTTTCAGTAACCCGATCTTTAAAAATTGTTGTGTTGCTTCTTCTCCTACTTTCTCTGTATAATCAACAATAGTAATACCCGGTTTCAATAAACTTTTGGCATAATCATGTAAATGCAAACAGGCATTGTAAATTGTTTTTTGCCTACGGCCAAATTTACCGCTAACAGGAACTGTTCTTGTTAAATCAGCATTATAACCTCCATACTCAGCACCAAAGTCCATTAGTATTAATTCACCTGCTTTACATTCCTGGTTGTTACTTACATAATGCAATGTTCTTGCCCTGTCGCCACTTGCAAGTATACTGCCATAGGCAGGGCCTGTTGAGCCATTTGATAAAAATGAATGATAAATCTCCGCTTCAATTTCATTTTCCATTACGCCGGGTTTAATGAATTGCAACAACCGGCGGAATGTAGTCTCTGTTATATCAATTGCTTTTTGTATCAGATCAACTTCTTCTGCTGTTTTTACAGCACGTAGTTCTTTCATGATTTTTGCAGCTCGCTGGAAACTATGCAAAGGATACTTGCTTTTCATTTCATCAATGAAACGATAGTCCCTGCTGCGGATAGGCGAGGCTTTACGATCATTCTCATTACTGCTTAAATAAATATTGTCTGCTAAATGAACCCAGGGTTGTAATAACCCCTCAATAGTATCTAACCAAACAATGGTTTGGATTCCTGAAATGCTTCTTGCCTCATGAACACGAAATCTTTTACCATCCCATTTTTCCTTTAATTCGTTTGGGCGAACCAGCACCAATACTTCCCTGTATTTTGGATCAGGATTATCAGGAAACAGAATGACCATACTGTCTTCCTGCGTAATGCCGCTGAGCCAGAAGAGATCGCTGTTTTGCTTAAATGCATGTAAGGCATCTCCATTCATGGGCCATTCATCGTTGCTTACAAAAATGGCGATTGACTTTGGACGCATTGATTTAATGAAACGCTCACGGTTTTTGGTGAACAATTCTGGCTTGATGGGTTGAAATTTCATCGCAATTGTTTTAGATGCTGCAAAATAGCATTTCGATACTGCCTGCCCAATTCTGAAATCAAATAATCCACAGAAAGTGAAAAACTAACACCCGTTTGGATAATTTTATAAACCATCTATCTTGACTTAGAATTTTTTTAAACAATTATCCATTGTGCACCTCTTTTTTGAAAAAAATCTATTGATATAGATGAAATGCAGAAAATCCTCTAATCGCAAACGGTTTCGGGATTTTTTTAGTTCTAGTTTAGCCTTTACTTTTGCTTTATTATCAAACTTTACGATTGCCATGTCCATACCTGGTATTTTTTTCCCAGAGCAGAAACTTATTAAACTTGGTTTAAAACTATCTCACAATATCCATTACCAACTCAACTCCGAAGAATTGTGTGAGCAAACCATTGCCCGTGGCCAGGGTATTTATAATAATACCGGTGCCTTGTGTATTAACACGGGTAAGTTTACAGGTCGCTCTCCAAAAGATAAGTTTATAGTGAACGATGAGTTGACAAAAGATACTGTTCACTGGAATGATTTTAATCAACCTATTGATGAGAAATATTTCCATATTCTCTATAAGAAAATGATGGATTATCTCGGCACCAAAGATGAAATTTGGGTAAGAGATGCTTACGCCTGTGCTGATGCAACCTACAGGTTAAATATCCGGGTGATCAATGAAAATCCATGGAGTAATTTGTTCGCCTATAATTTATTTCTCCGCCCTACCGAAGATGAACTGGAAAGTTTTGATGCCGATTGGCATATTATTCAGGCTCCTCATTTTATTGCAAACCCCGAAACAGATGGTGTACGAAGTAACAATTTCTCTCTCGTAAGTTTCAAACATAAAATGATCTTGATTGGCGGAAGCGGTTATACGGGTGAAATGAAGAAAGGAATTTTTACCGTTCTCAATTATATTCTTCCTCAAAACAGAAATGTGTTAAGTATGCATTGCAGCGCCAATGTTGGACAGGCAGGCGATGTAGCTGTATTCTTTGGCTTGAGTGGAACAGGTAAAACAACATTAAGTGCTGATCCTGCCCGCAAACTTATTGGTGATGATGAGCATGGATGGGATGAACATTCTGTTTTTAATTTTGAAGGTGGTTGTTATGCCAAGTGTATTGATTTGAGTGAAGAAAAAGAACCTGAAATTTTTCATGCCATCAAACCAGGTGCTTTGGTTGAGAACATCACTTTTATAAAAGGCACGGATCAAATTGATTTCAGCAGCAAGGCGATTACTGAAAACACAAGAGTAAGTTATCCGTTGCATTTTATCAGCAATGCATTGAACCCTGCAGTTGCGGGTTTGCCCACTAATATTTTCTTTTTAACATGTGATGCTACTGGTGTATTACCGCCAATTGCTAAGTTAACTGAAGGCCAGGCCATGTACCAGTTCATCAGCGGCTATACAGCAAAGGTTGCAGGTACAGAAGCTGGGGTTACTGAGCCCAAGAGTACGTTCAGTGCTTGTTTCGGAGCACCCTTCCTTCCATTACATCCGGCAAAATATGCAGAGATGCTGGGCAGCAAAATGAAAGAACATAAAGTGAATGTGTGGCTCATCAATACAGGTTGGACGGGCGGAAGTTACGGTGTAGGCCAACGTATTAAACTTTCTTATACCAGGGCATTGATTTGTGCAGCACTGAATGAAAAGCTAAAAAATGTTGTGTTTGAAAATATGCCCATCTTTAATTTCAGCATTCCTGTTAGTTGTGAAGGAGTACCTTCTGAAATATTAAATCCAAAAAATACATGGACAGATAAAGCAGCTTATGATGTAAAAGCAAAGTCTTTAGCTGAACAGTTTATAACAAATTTTAAAAAATATGCTTCCGGCAGTGGCAAAGAAATTTTAGCCGCAACGCCGCAAGTGTAAGTGGTCGTAATCGATTGTTTGCTAGGAACAAAAACCCCCGCTATTCTTAGCGGGGGTTAATTTTATATATATTCATTTTTTTAAAACAATCCATACAACTGGGAATCTATCTTATTAATGATTTCTCCAAAATGTTCTTCATTTTCGGCAAACTTATTCTGATCAACATCAATGATCAGCAAACCGCCTTCCTTATAACCATCCACCCATTTATTATAATATTCATTTAATTTTTTGAGGTAATCCAATCGTATATTTTCCTCATATTCTCTTCCACGCTTTTGAATTTGTGCTACCAGGGTAGGAACGGAAGCTTTGAGATAGATCAACAGATCGGGTGGCGAAACCATTGTTTTCAATGTAGCAAAAAACGAAAAATAATTATCAAAGTCCCGTTTGCCCATTAATCCCATATCGTACAGGTTCGGAGCAAAGATGTGGGCATCTTCAAAAATGGTACGGTCCTGTATTACCGTTTCAGTACCACGTTGAATATCCAACACCTGGTTGAGACGGTTATTTAAAAAATAGATCTGCAGGTTAAAACTCCAGCGGGGCATATCCTCATAGAAATCGTTGAGGTATGGGTTATGATCCACGTCTTCAAACTGGGGAATCCATTTGTAATGCTTGGCCAGCATTTCAGTTAATGTTGTTTTTCCTGCGCCGATGTTACCGGCTATTGCCACATGTTTTGGTTTTTTGCTTTTTGCCATAGTTGAATATTCCAATGTCCAGAATCCAAAATTCAAGAACGTTCAAAGTAAAACTTCTTTTTGGATTTTAGGTTTTGGATCTTGGGTTTTTTAAAAATAATTCAGCCCCATTGACTGTCGTACAAGTTCAATTGTTTTTTTAGCACTTACTCTTGCTTTTTCAGCCCCTTTCAACATCACTTCTTTTAAATACTTTTCATTGTTTTGAAGTGCAATTGCTTTTTCACGGATAGGTGCCACAAACAGCGCAATATCATCGCCCAATTGTTTTTTCATATCGCCGAATCGAATGGTACAGTTATTAAAATCATCGTCAAATTTTTGCAACGTATCCTTGTTGCTCACCAGTTGCATCAGTTGAAAAAGATTTTCAATATAATCGGGCTTTACAGAATTAGGTGTTGTTGGCCCCTGATCTGTTTTTGCTTTCATTACTTTCTTTCTGATCACATCATCGCTGTCAGCTAAATAAATCGTTGCATTGTGATTTTCACTCTTGCTCATTTTCCCTGCACCATCAAGACTGGGAACTTTCACCAGTTCGCCACCAAAGTTAAAAGCAATTGGCTCCGGGAACACATCTCCATAACGATGGTTGAAGCGATTGGCAAAAGTGCGGGCCATTTCTAAATGCTGTTCCTGGTCTTTACCAACCGGAACATATTTTGCACGATGCAGAATGATATCGGCAGTTTGCAATACAGGGTAGGTTAACAACCCGGCATTTACATTATCCGGTTGCATCCGAACTTTATCTTTAAACGTTGTTGTTTTTTCCAGTTCACCTTTATATGCCATCATATTCAGGTATAAATACAATTCTGCGGTTTCATATAAATGACTCTGACAGTAAAACGCTACTTTGTCAGGATCTAAACCGCAGGCAATGTTTTCAGCAAAAACCCTTTTTACATTTTTATTTAGTTCTTTTGTATCTGGATGTGTTGTAAGAGAATGCCAATCGGCTACCATGAAATAGCATTCATATTCCTCCTGCATTTTTACATAGTTCCTGATAGCACCAAAATAATTCCCAAGGTGAAGATAACCTGTAGGCCGGATGCCACTCATTACAATTTCTTTTCGAATGTTCATATGTGTAATAAAATTTCAGCCATTGTAAGTGGGCGAAGATAACGAGAGTTTTGCTGGAAAGATATTGATAAATTAATGGCTTTGCCGAAGTAAACAACAGGTCTAAAAAATAAGAATCCCCTTGCAATACAAGGGGATTCTATATCATCTTAAAATCACTTAATAACTTCTCAACTTTAACTCAACCCTGCGATTTTTAGTTTTACCGGCAGCCGTTTTGTTATCAGCAACCGGGCGATCAGGACCGAAACCTGCAGCCGTTAAACGGGTACCTTCAACACCTTGTGCAATGAGGTATGCTTTTACAGCATGAGCACGGTTATCAGACAGCATCTGATTCTTAGCTGCATCACCTGTATTATCTGTATGTCCTTCAACATCTAATTGAAGTGTTGGGTTTTCTTTTAAAATCTTTGCTACTTCATTTAAAGGAACATATGATTTTTTCTGCAGCTGGTAACTTCCTGTATTAAAAAATACATTCTTTGCAGCAAATTCAACTTTTGTTATTACTTCAGGCTTAATTTCAGGACAACCTGCGTTTGTAGCAACACCTGCCACCGCAGGGCATTTATCTTCTTCGTCATTTACACCATCCGCATCCGAATCAGGTACCGCGCAACCGTTGTAACGGGCCACACCAGAAACGGTAATACATTTATCTTCTTCATCATTCATACCATCTTTATCCGTATCGGGAACTGGGCAACCGTTGTAACGGGCCATACCTGCAACGTCTGGACATTTATCATCTTTATCAGCAATTCCATCTTTATCGGCATCAGGACAGCCACGTAAAGAAGACAATCCTGCCACTTCAGGACACATATCATTTTCATCTAATACCCCATCACCATCTTTATCCTTTGGAGGTTCTGGTACCGGTGGTGGTGGAACAACAACTGTTTCAACCTTGTTTTCTTTAAGTGGTACACTGACTCCTAAGGAATTTAGAAAGCTATAATTTGCTCCGGGGCTGATAGCAATGCGATAATTAGAATTAAGATGCACATATACCTGGTCATACAAATTAAATTGTAAACCTACGCCAACGGGCATATAGGAATGATAATTTGTTCTTTCTTTAGATACACCTACACCAGCCTGAACATAAGGTACAATCCAATAATTATCAGGTAACAATTTTAAATTAATGTTTGCATCTGCCTCCATGTAAAAATTTTCAGTAGTAGCAGGAGAAATGATGTTTCGGCCCGGATATTCAACAAATGAAGTTGTGAAGCGACCCATGAAATCAATATATTTTGTAATGCCCCGCATGTAGTTTAATGTAACTGCCGGATTCATGCGCTCAAACTTTGACCATTTTTTTGCATTGATAACTGATACTAAACCCATGTTTCGTAAATCATTGGCTGTAGCAAAATCAATACCGCTAAACTGAAAGCCAAATGAATGTCTCTTCTTAAGATCTTTATCTTGTCCGTTTACAGCAAAAAGGCAATTCAGGGCAAGTATCAGCACGAACAATTGTTTCATATAAGAATTGTTTTGGAATGAGCAAAAGTAAAGGTAGGGGGGTTAATCATGAAATTATTTACTCACATTCTTTTCTTCTTAGCAATTTGATCACTTTACAGGCGGCTTTTTGCCCAACACTTCCAGTTTTACACGAGTAAGGCCGCTTTTTACAAACCCGAGTTTATTCGCTGCGGTTCTGGTAAGATCAATAATCCGTTTATTTCGATGGTGTAACCGGTCATTTATTTTTACAATAACTGTTTTCCGGTTGCGGAGATTTGTTACCCTTACATATGTACCCAAAGGGAGTGAGTTATGGGCAGCCGTTAACTTTTGCTGGTTGAAAATGTCGCCATTGGCTGTTTTGCGACCGTTAAATTTATTGGAGTAAAAACTGGCAATACCATATTGAATCTTTGCTTTAGCGTTGTCAGTTTTTTTTGTTGATGGAGTTGTGGTTTGGCCAAACAATGGTTGGAAAAGGAAAAGTACCGTGATAAAATAAATTGACAGGATTTTGGTCATTCATTTTTATTTGATTGAGAAATAAGCTTCACGGGCTGCTTTGTCTTCATGATAAATGTCTTCGAAAAAAACAACCTTGCCATTTCTACCTGCTGCTGTAAAATAACGGAAATAAACCGGAAGTTTAGATTTTACCCTGATGATATGTTTTTCCTTACGATCAAGCCACACTTTAATAGAGTCGCTTATAACCCGGTTGGTATCGAACTCATAGTTTGCACTATCGAGTGCTGAAATATAATAAGTCAATTTTTCCCACTCCTGCACTCTTACACAACCATGGCTTAATGCACGCTTTTCATTTTTAAATAAATACCGCTGATTGGTATCGTGTAAATAAACTGAATACTTATTAGGAAAATTAAATTTCAAAATACCCAATGCATTATCATCACCGCTTCCCTGCACAATACGATAAGGAATTCCTTTTTTATATTTTGTCCAATCAATTGTATAAGGATCTACTACTTCTCCTTCCCATGTCATTAATGAATAGCCTTTGCGTGCAAGGTAGCCGGGATTTTTTCGCATGGCCGGTACAATCTCTTTCATGATAATGCTGTTAGGTATCGTCCACTGCGGATAGGTGACCATGTCACTGATCTGGCTGGTAAGCAAAGGTGTTCTTGTATTGGGTTTACCAACTACTACTTTACTTTCCAGTTTAATTGAATCATTTTCCCAAAGTTCGAGTTTATATGCAGGAAGGTTTACCCAGATATATCGTTTCGGCATTTCTGGTGGCAATACTTTATACCTATCGAGATTAATAGCAATGCGTTTGAATTTCTCTGCATCTGTATTATTGAGTGACCGCATCAATTGTACTCCATACTTTCCATCAACCGTAAGTTTTCGTTTTTGCTGCACCTGAAAAATAGCATCTTTTAAATCAGTGGTATCAATGTCATTATCCTGCCAACTCAACACTCCTTCTTCCCTGAGTCGTCTTACAAGTGTTTTAATAAATAACAAGGAGTCTTTATACGGATATGATACATAGGTATAAGACATTTTAAAATCAGCACTGTCAAGAAAGGATTTGATCACCTTTCGCAATTCTACATATCCTCTGTGTTTTGGTTCCAATGCATGAAACACCTTAGATATATTTTTCCCATTAATAACTTCCTGCAAATTTTTATGATAAAAATTATCAGTTAAACTGGAATCAGGATTCATATAAATACTATCAACACCCAATCTCCCCACATGAAGATGTGAAGCTATTCTGAAGAATGCATCAGTAAGCATCATATCGGCTTTGCTCCAGAGTGTTGCATCCTGCCGGTCGCCTGTTGATGCAGTGTCTGCAGCAAATCGCTGAACAATGGAATGTAATGGTTGCTCATGATAATCATCAGGGAACAGCCCATATTCTTTTGCAGCATCAATAAACTGTAATAACGAATCGGTAATAGATAGCCAGTTTTCTTTGCTGCTCCAGATGCGGTTATAATTGCTTTCTTTATAATAATCATTTACTACTGATACAAGAGTTAAGTCTGTGGTATCATCCAGCTTTCCGTTCCTGGAAATAGTGCGATCTAAGAGTTGTTGAATGTTTTTGGTTACACGTTCATCCATTTGCTCCGGTTCGGTAACAATATCTTTCTTCTCTTCTACTTCTTCATTATTACATGCCAGGAATAAACAAACAGAAAGAACAAGACTGAAAATTAATTGAAGAGATAGATTTTTTTGATTCCTCATACATTGATTAGATTTATCACCCCATCACTAAAATTTAACTGCAATGGATGTTTTGCAGTTACTTAAAATACTGAATCGGTTGCATATAGTAAGTTAGCCTGGCTTTTTTTCTGCCACGTCATTATCCATCGCCAAAACTGAAAAACCTTACTGATTCATTGCAACAATATCAACCACAGCTTCTGTATTAATTGTTCCGTACACGTGTGGAAATGTATCTTCAGTTGAAGGGCTCCATTCAAATACAAAACGACTGTTGAGTTTATCTGTATCAATTACAAGTTTCACGATATCTTTTATGCCCGCAAAATAACGTTCTAATACAGCAGCTACCTGGTGCTCCTGTGAGCAATGAATAAAACCTTCTAATTTTAAAGAAGGAGATTCGTAAAAACCTTTTTCTTTTGCTGCGTTCCATTCAGCAGCTGTTGTAACATGATAAATAATGGGCATCGTTAACGTTTAATTTCGTTCAGTTCAATTAAATAACCATCAGGGTCGGCAAGATAGATCTGCACAGCACCGTCAAAACGAACCTGCTTGTGAAAGTTTATTTTATGCTGTGTAAGATATGTTTCAGCAGCAGTAATGGATTGCACAAATAAAGCGAAGTGACTACCATTGCGATCATTCTTTACATCAAAATCTCTTCCTGCCAGTAAATGGATCTGCTGATCTGTACCCAGCTTAAACCAGGAACGAATGGCCTTAAGCGAGTCGGGAACTGCAACAGGCATTAATCCCAGCACTTCTTTATAAAACTTTGTACTGGCTGCAATATCTTTTACGTGTAAAGCAACATGATTGTGCTGAACCACTTCAATCTTTATATCTGTTTGTGCAAATGAATAAAAAGAAAAAAACAAAGCAAGCCAGCAAATCGCTAATCGTTGAAACATAAAATATAAATTAAGATAATACTCTTTTAATCTGTTGTTCTTGCATCATCAGGTCTACCAATACCAAAGCAGTGACAGCTTCAACAATGACTGGTGCCCTTAACGCAACACAAAGATCATGACGACCTTTGATGGAGAATTTTTCCATTTGCTCCGTATCCCAGTTTAAACTTGTTTGTTCTTTGGGAGTAGATGAAGTTGGTTTAATAGCAATACGAAAAACGAGTTCATTTCCATTGCTGATGCCACCTACTACGCCACCTGCATGATTGGTTCTTGTTTTGCCACTCATCTCTTCAATGGCATCGTTGTGTTCACTGCCAAACATTTTTGCTGCGGCAAAGCCGGTACCAAACTCCACGCCACGTACAGCAGGAATAGTAAACATCATTTGAGCAAGCAATGATTCAACCGAATCAAAATACGGCTCCCCTAAACTAACCGGTAATCCATTTACTTTACATTCAATTAAACCGCCAACAGAATCTTTGGCATCAATGGCTGTCTGCAAACCTTTTTCTACATCTTTTTCGCCTCCTATTTCTATTACCTCGGCATGAATGGAAACCTGCTGCATCAACTTTTTTGCAATAGCACCTGCAGCAACTAAACCTGCTGTCAATCTCGCACTGAAATGTCCTCCACCACGATAATCTTCATAGCCGCCAAACTTTTGATGCGCTACCCAATCAGCATGACCGGGACGTGGAATACTTCGTTGCTTATTATAATCTTCGCTTCTTGTATTTTTATTTTCAAACAGGATGGTAATCGGAAATCCTGTAGTCTTACCATTAAAAATTCCGCTTTTAAAAATGGGATAATCAGCTTCCTGTCTTGGCGTTGTTCCTTTTTGCTTGCCACCTTTTCTGCGTTCAAGGTCCGGCAAGAGATCATCTTCTGCTAAAGATAAACCGGCAGGACAACCATCAATGGTAATGCCTACACATTCGCCATGCGATTCGCCAAAGATGGATACACGAAATAATTTGCCGAATGAATTCAATATTGTTGGTTTTATTATAAAGATACGTTTGCACCTAATACTTTCAAGTGCTCATAAAAATCAGGATACGACTTATTCACTGCTTCTGCTTTTCCAATCTGCACAGGTCCATTTGCTTTTAAAGCAGCCACGGCACAGGCCATGGCAATACGATGATCATGACGGGAATGAACCGTTGCTGATTTTATTCCACTACCTCCATGAATGATCATAAGATCATCCTGCAGATCAATCTGCACACCGAGTTTTTCAAACTCTTCCTGCAAAGTGATGGCACGGTTGCTTTCTTTATGCAGCAATCGCTTTGTTCCTTCAATGACTGATTTGCCATTACAATTAGCAGCAAGTGCTACCAATGGCGGAAACAGATCAGGGCATTCTGTAGCATTGAAATGGAATGGCTTTAAAGCTCCTGGACCTATTTCAATTTGTTCTGGTTGAACAGAAAGTATACAGCCGCAATCCATTAGTGCTTGTAGCACAGCTTTATCTGCCTGAGTGGAAAATACATCCAACCCTTTTACTATAATATTTCCTGCAATAGCTCCTGCAACAAGTAAAAATGCAGCACCACTCCAGTCGCCTTCTACTGTGTAAACAGCCCCCCCACCCCCCAAAGGGGGGATTTGTTTAGCATCATAATTAAAAATAAACTCTTCATAATTTTTATTTTCAGGAACTAATAAACCAAACTTCTTCATTACATCCAAAGTCAAATTAATGTATGGTTTGCTTCTTAAATTTTTAACTCTAATAGTAATTGTATTATTGTCAGGATCTAAAGCCCCTCCATTGGAGGGGTTTGGGGGGGCCGCTGAATATGCCAGCAACAATCCCGTTAAGAACTGTGAACTGAGTGACCCATCAATTTCAATATTTTTCGGAACGATCGGTCCCTGGATAATTAATGGAAGTTTACCAAGATTGCTTTTTACTTTTATTTGCAACTGAGGTAATATCTCATCAAAGAAATCCATGGGTCTTGTTATCAAACTTCCAGTTCCATTGATGGTTATTGCATGAATGCTTAAAGCAACCAACGGTGTAAACATGCGGATGCTAAGCCCTGATTCACCACAATTAATTTCACTTCCAACAGGATTCACTCCATTGCTGTTAATTGTTAATTCATTTCCATTGGTTTCAATTACAGCACCCAACTTCTGAATAATATCCAATGCAGCTTTATCATCATTACTGTGTCCGGGATTTTTAATGATGCTTTTTCCCTTTGCCAGCAATGCAGCAGCACAAGCTCTTTGCATGGAGCTTTTGGAAGCATTGGTTTGAATACTTCCTGATAATATTGATGGTTGAATAATTACTTTCAATGTTATAAACTTGTAATGATCTTCTTTAAATCTGTCATTGGAATATTCTTCACTACCCCCTTGCCAATTTTTTGCAGCAGTACATAACTCATTTCCTCTTTCACTTTCTTTTTATCCTTCTGCAAAATTTGAAATGCTTTTACCTTATCAAACTCAGCATATGCAGGTAATCCATACTTACTTAACAGAGCTGTTACTTTTTCCGTTTGCCTGAACCCTGTGAGTTGTTCTGAAATGTGACAGGCATAAGTCATACCAATAGAAATGGCTTGCCCATGCGATAACTCATACATATTCTCAATGGCATGCCCCAAGGTATGACCAAAATTCAGCAACTTACGATCAGCATGTTCAAACTCATCGTTCTGTACCACTTTTGTTTTGATGAGTGCATTGCGTTTGATGAGTGCCGCCATCAGGCTTTTCTTTTTCATATAATCAGCAAGTGTATGTGCTTCCAGTTCTTTGAACATGGCTGCATCTTTAATACTGGCATGTTTAATGATTTCAGCAAATCCATTTTTCCATTCATTCTGCGGTAAGGTGCTGAGCAACGACAGATCATGCAATAAAAAAGATGGCTGACGGATAATGCCCACCATATTTTTATACACACCTACATCAATACCGTTCTTACCACCAATACTTGCATCAACCAAAGCCAATACGGTTGTAGGTACAAAACCAAATTTAATACCACGCATGTACACCGATGCTGCATAACCTGTGAGATCAGTAATTACACCGCCGCCAATACCAACAAGTGTTGATGTACGATCGACTCCAAGTTCAATCAGTTGTTCAACAATCGTATCAACTGTTGGCTGAATTTTATATTCCTCACCGGCCTTTAATACAATCGTATTCCAATTCTTCAATTTGTTGCCATGCGCATTGAAGATATTCTCATCGGTGATGATCACCGCATGTGTTTTATCGACGATCTTACCCAACTGTGAAAGCTGTCCTTCAAAGTAGTAATCAACTGAAGTTGTAGAAAATTTATATGAACGTTTTAACATGAATAAAATTTTACCGCAAAGTCACGGAGACGCAAAGAAAAGATGAATAGAATTGTTACTGTACAAGTGATTGACACAAAAAAAGTAATATTATTGTACTGCTGCCCACTCACAACTCACCATTCACCATTCACGAATTAAGAATCCAACACTTTCTTCTGATGATTGATGCTTTCCATATGCACTGCATCAAAATATTGGGTGATGAATTCTTTACTCAGTCCTTTGCGTTCGCCTTCTTTAAATGCACGCTCCAGGATTTCGTTCCAGCGATTGGTTTGTAAGATAGTAATGTTGTTTTCTTTTTTATACTGTCCTATACTTTCTGCAATCTTCATCCTTTGACCAATGATTTGCATCAGTTCATCATCGAGCTGGTTAATTTGCTGACGCAATTTTTCCAATGCAGCATGGTATTCTGCTGACGCTACATCTTCTTTACGCCAGATGATACTGCTCAGCATTTCTCCCAAACGCTCAGGTGTTACCTGTTGCTTTGCATCGCTCCATGCATTATCCGGGTCAATATGGCTTTCAATCATCAAACCATCAAAGTCAAGATCAATTGCTTTTTGTGCAGTTTCTAATAAAATATCTCTGCGTCCGCAAATATGTGATGGGTCATTAATAATGATCATCTCAGGGTTACGGCGTTTCATTTCAATAGCCAAATGCCACATGGGTGCATTGCGGTATTCTGTATTACCATAAGAAGAAAATCCACGATGGATCAACCCGATTTGTTTTATACCTGCACGTGCAACACGTTCTGCTGCTCCGCTCCACAATTCCAAATCAGGATTGATTGGGTTTTTGATCAACACCGGAATATCAACACCACGCAATGCATCTGCTACTTCCTGCACACTGAATGGATTCACGGTTGTACGTGCTCCAATCCATAATACATCTACTTCAAAGTTTAATGCATCTTCTACCTGCTTGCCTGTTGCCACTTCAACCGTTGTAGGTAAACCGGTGAGTGCTTTTGCTTTTTGTAACCAGGGCAATCCTTTGGCACCAATACCTTCAAACATACCTGGTTTGGTTCGTGGCTTCCAGATACCGGCACGCAGCATGTTCACTTTTTCGGTTGCAGCTAACCGTTGTGCGGTAGCTATTAATTGCTCTTCTGTTTCAGCACTGCAGGGACCACTGATAATGAGTGGGCGTTTTCCCCATGCTTCCTGCACTTTTTCTTTCATGTTTGCTTCAATTGTTTGCATTGTTATT
>JBKJNM010000086.1:0-7339 GCA_046593655.1 Lacibacter sp.
CGAAGCAGAATTAAAATACCGGGTAAAGCTGTTGTATCTCGAAGCTCAGTTTGCAGATTCACTGGTCAAACAATTGTATTTACAGGACACGTTATATGAAAAAATAAAATTATCTGCCATCCGGCAGTTTAATGCAGGGCAGATAGATTACCTGCAGCAAATTTTTACCGAAACACAGTATGGTGAAATTCATAACCTTTACCTGCAAGCTGTTACAAGAGCAAAAACATTAAAAGCACAATTGCAATGGGTAACCGGCATAAAAGATGAACTTACGTTAGAACCATTGCTGATTGCTGCTATACAACCTCAATTTGCATTTACACCTGATTCAACTGCATTATTGTTCAACCCATCCATCCAGTTATTACAACAACAACAGGCAGTGGCCAAACAAAATATTACACTTCAAAAAAGCAAGGCATTACCCGGACTGGCATTCGGTTATTTTAACCAGGGCGAAAGAGACACCAAATGGTTTAACCGTTTTCGTTTAGGCTTCACTATTCCGCTCTGGTACGGACAATACAAAGGAAATATCAATGCAGCTAAAACCGAGCAACAGGTTTTGCAAAGCAAACAGGAAGGTTTTCAACAGGAATTGGCAGCACAATTGATCAATGCAAACAGCGAAATGCAAACCAACTGGCAATCGGTACAATATTATCAGCAAACGGGTTTGAAAAAAGCACAGGAAGTAATTACCACTTCGCAACGATTTTTTGTAAGTGGGGAAATAGACTACATCAATTTCATGCGAAACAGTAATGAAGCTTACAGAATCTATCAAACATATCTCGAAGCAGTAAGAAGCTATAATCTCAGTGTTATCAATTATCAATACTTAATGGGAACATTATGAAAAGAATATTTTTTCAAATCTTAGTATGGATTCCACTGTTGTCTTTTGCACATGAAGGTGAAGTTCATCCCGGTGAAAAGAAAGCAGCGACTACAGGTAGTATGACTTATTTTTCATCAGAAGCATTTTCTGATAAATATGAGTTGCTGATAAAATACAACCCAATTCTCCCCGGCAAGGAAGCAATATTAAAATTATTTATAAGTGATTATAATACCAATAAACCTTTGGATAGTGCCAGGCTGCAGATTAATGTAGCAGCTAATCCCAATATAAAAATAACCGCAACCATGCTTGACAAAGGTGTATATGAACTGAAAGCGATTTTCCCTGAAAAGAAAGCCTACAATATTGTTGTCAACATCAATAGCAATGCAGGAGCCGATTTGATTCAGTTGAATAATATTGAAGCTGGAAAAGTGCTGGAACAAAGCAATATAGAAACAGTTACACATGCACATTGGTACAGCAGTAACTGGTTTTATGGATTGATTGGATTATTGGTTGGATTGATTGTTATGTTTTTCATCAGCAAAACCCGCAGCAGAAAAATTACAACTACTGTCATTATTTTATTTTGCTTAATACCAACAGCAACATATAACTCTGTAGCTGCACATGGCGATGATGATCATGGAACCGGTACAAAAGCTGGTGGTACTTCTACGGTCTTCATGGTTGAAAAAGAAACACAATTTCTGTTCAATATTCAAACACAAAAAATTGGGACAGGCGATTTTAATGAGGCAACCGTTTTGTTAGGAACTGTTACGGCTGCACCAAAGGGAAAAGCAGTTATACAATCGCCGCAAACGGGAAAAATTGTTTCATTGAAAGTAACTCCCGGCCAGCAGGTTAGCCGCGGCCAAGTGTTGGCAGTAGTGGAGCAGCAGGTAGATGCTGGCACACAAATCAGTATTATTTCGCAACGGAATATTGTAAATGCAGAATATGAAGCGGCTAAAGCACAATATGAAAGATTGAAAACGATTGAAGATATCGCTGCTAAAAAAGATGTAACGGAAGCAAAAGCCCGGTTCGAAAGTGCAAAAAGAAATAAACAGTTATTTGATGGGAATGCAGGTGGTAGTGCCGGAAGCACAAAATTGGTGAGCCTTACTTCTCCCATTAGTGGTGTAGTAGGCACTTTTAATTATTCCATTGGGGCTGTTGTAAACACAGGAGAAACATTGTTTGAAATTACCAACCT
Source organism: Lacibacter sp. (assembly GCA_046593655.1). GTDB lineage: Bacteria > Bacteroidota > Bacteroidia > Chitinophagales > Chitinophagaceae > Lacibacter. The sequence continues at coordinate 2,073 of JBKJNM010000086.1, forward strand.
GAACCAGGTGTTTGTAGAAGCACAGGTGTTTACCAGTGATGTTGCCAAACTGAAAGTGGCTACTTCTTTTACAGCTACTTCAAATAATGATACGCTGACTTACAAACTTAAAATGACAAGCACCGCACAAACGGTGAATGCAGACAATCAATCCCAAAAAGTAGTCTTTGAAATATTGAATCCAAATAGCCAGTTTAAAATAGGAGAGAATATCAATGTAAGAATGACGGGGAGTGATGTTATTCGGCAGGTGGTAGTGCCAAATGAAGCTATTACCGACGTGAATGGCAAGCCTGCGATTTTTATTAAAGACAAAGCAGAGCAATACAGCATCAGCTTTGTAGTAAAGGGGCAGAGCAATGACAAATACACAGTAATAAATAAAGGAACGGAAGATGGCGAAAGAGTGGTAACCACCAATGTTTATCAAATGAAAATGATATATCTCAACCAATAAACAGGAAAATAAATTATTCAACATTAAAACCAAAGTAAAAAATGAAACATCTCTTTGTAACAATTCTAATCGCCTTTTTTAGTTCGGCGGCAGTAGCCCAAACAAATGATGCGGAAGCTGTAAAAAAAGTGCTGAACAATTATAAAAAAGCAATTGAAAAATTAGACACTGCAGGCGTAGTGAACCTGTTTGTAAAAGACTCCAAAGTATTTGAGCAGGCCAAAGATGAAGGAACAATCGGCCATTATCTTGAACATCACCTGGGTCCTGAACTGAAAGCATTTAAATCATTCACTTTCAGCAATTATAAAGTATTGGTAACAGTAACGGGGGTTTATGCATTCAGCACCGAAACATATCTCTACACCATTGTACTGGCAAAAGACGGAAGCATTATTAATAGTCAGGGTGTAGCGACATCGGTATTGAAGAAAACAAAGGATACATGGAAGATTGTACAAACTCATTCATCTTTCCGTAAAGCAAAGTAAAAAATTAAATCGAAATAAATAAAGTAAAATGAAACATCTGAAAGTACTCTTAACAATGGCAATAGCTGTGTTTTCCTTCACTGCCCTGAATGCCCAAACTGAAAAAATCAAAACCCGGAACAGTATTAAAGTTGCTGATTCGGTTTATCAATGTCCCATGAAATGTGAAGGAGATAAAACGTATAACAAGGCAGGGAAATGCCCTGTGTGTAATATGAACCTGAAAGCAAAAGCAACTGATGTTGCAAAAGTTCAATACCAATGCCCCATGAAATGTGAAGCTGATAAAACTTATAGTAAAGAAGGCAAATGCCCCGTTTGTAAAATGGCCTTAAAAAAAATAAAGACAAAAAAAGTAAAAGAAAGTCACGAAGGGCACAATCATAATTAAATCAATAAACAAACAAATAAAAAATGAAACAGGTATTAAAATTCACCACTGCTGTTATTGCCATCTGCACTATCGCATTTTTATCCGCTTGCAATAACAATGCATCTACAGAAAAAACAACGACAACCGATAGTACGGCACAAATTACCGGCGATCATGCACATCAATACCGCTGCCCGATGAATTGTGAAAAAGGAAAAACCTATGACAAAGAGGGCAACTGTCCGGTATGTGGCATGAAGCTGGAACATTTTGATGGTGTTGATAATGGACTTACCTACAAAATGGAATTTGCATCTGCCCCTACCCAGGTTGAAGCTGGCAAGTCTGCTGTATTAACATTTACTCCAAAAGCTACAGGTAAAGAAAGTGAAGCAGTGGCGCTGGATGTACAGCATGAAAAGAAAATCCATTTAATAGTGGTAAGCAACGACCTCAGTTATTTTGAACATATCCATCCCGATTACCAGGCAGATGGCTCTTATAAAATAACGGTATTAGATAATAATAAATCGTACAGTAATGGCCCGGGCAAAAATGAAACCCGTTTTGCAAATGGTGGCGACTATACCTTGTTTGCAGATTATCTGCCAAGCGGAGGCAGCCACCAGGTAGAAAAAATACCTGTAAATGTGAAAGGCACAGCAAAAGCACCTGTTACTTACAATGCAAATAAATTAAAAGCCACATCCGACAACTTCACTGTAACACTGCAAACAACAGGTGGAAAATTAATTACAGGCGCACAAATGCATATTGCAGGCGAGCTGACACAAAATGGTAAAGCAGTTGATGTAAATACACTGGAAAATTATCTCGGTGCAAAAGCCCACATGGTAATTGTTAGTTTAAATGATAAAGAATACCTGCACGTGCACCCTGATGTTAGTGCAGGTAAGTTTGATTTGCATACAACATTTAAAAAACCGGGTATTTATCGTGGCTGGATTCAGTTTCAAAGTGCGGGGAAAGTGCATACCGTAGATTTTGTGATGGATGTAAAAGAGGGAACGGCAGAAGACATTAAGAACGCAACCGAAGGACATGATAAGAAGGATGGTGGCCACGATGGGCATTAATTTTTTAAACTATATTGTATGTTGAAGCATTCAAAATTAATCTTACTATTTTTTTTCACATCTTTTATCCTTTTTGCCTGTAACAATTCCGGTTCGGGTAAGCGAGAAACTAAAGAGGTTGCTAAGGAAGAAAATAAAACCACAGCAGTTGCAGATACTTCCAAAAAAAGTATTCCGTCCGAAACAAGCAAATTGCTGGGCAATACCACTGTCAAAATCAATTACCATTCGCCTGGAGTACGAGAGCGGATTATATGGGGCGGACTGGTGCCTTACGACAATGTATGGGTAACAGGTGCACACAAAGCCACCACACTGGAAATAGGAAAAGATTTCATGGTTGGTGAAAACAAAATTCCGGCTGGCAAGTATGCTCTCTTCTCTATTCCCGGCAAAGAAGAATGGATTGTTATCATTAATAAAAACTGGAACCAGCATCTTGCCGATGATTACGATGCCAAAGACGATGTGGCCAGAATAAAAGTAAAACCGGAAATACTCAAAGAAAATCAGGAACGGTTAAAATATGAAATTGAACAAACGGGAGAAAGAATAGCAAACATTATTATGAGTTGGGAAAAGTTAAGTGTAAAGTTTGGTTTAATGATTAAAGATTAATTTATGGAACAGCAGCAGCAATACACATGTCCTATGCATCCGGAAATAATTAAGGATGAGCCCGGAAATTGTCCTTTGTGTGGAATGCACTTAGTCCCGCTAAAAAAAATTGATGAAAAAGATGTACCTATTGCAAAGCTGGTACCAATGGACCACAGCAAAATGAAAAAAGATAATGAGCCTGCCGTGCTGCAACAAGGTAAGCAACAATATACTTGCTCTATGCACCCACAGGTAATTAAGGATGAGCCGGGCAAATGTCCGTATTGCGGCATGGTACTCATTCCGCTAAAAACAAAAGGCAATGCTAAGGGCGAACATCATAAGCATGTTAATATGATTGATGATTTTAAAAAACGCTTTTATGTTGTGTTGATTTTAACCATTCCCATCATGCTGTTATCACCAATGATACAGCTTTGGCTTAAAGTAGATTGGCAATTTTCCGGTTCACAATATGTATTGTTTGCATTATCATCCATCGTTTTTTTTTATGGCGGATGGCCTTTTTTAAAAGGATTGGTTGATGAAGCAAAAGCGAAGAGCCCGGGCATGATGTTTTTAATTGGCTTTGCCATCTGTGTTGCTTACATCTATAGCGTTGCCGTTGTTTTTGGATTAGAAGGGATGGACTTTTTCTGGGAGTTGGCAACGCTTATACTTATCATGCTTTTAGGGCATTGGATAGAAATGAAATCGGTCATGGGCGCATCAAGAGAATTAGAATTGCTGGTGCAGTTAATGCCTGCTGATGCTCACCTGGTAACAGGTGATAAAATACAGGAAGTAAAAACGGAAATACTAAAAGAAGGTGATGTTATTTTGGTGAAGCCAGGTGAGAAAGTAGCTGCTGATGGAATTATTAGTGAAGGTCAGAGCTATTTGAATGAAAGCATGATGACAGGCGAAAGCAAGCCTGTAGAAAAAAAGATTAATGATAAAGTAATCGCTGGTTCTATTAATGGAAATGGTTCTATTAAAATAACTGTTACGCATGGTTCTAAAGATTCTTATTTGGCACAGGTAATTAAACTGGTGGATGATGCTCAAAATTCAAAATCAAAAACACAATTACTGGCAGATAAAGCTGCTCAGTGGCTTACCGTGATAGCTATTGTAGCTGGTATAGGCACTTTTTTATATTGGTATTTATCGGGCCAATCCCTTGCATTTGCTATGGAAAGAATGGTAACCGTAATTGTCATTTGTTGTCCGCATGCATTAGGGCTTGCAGTTCCACTGGTGGTTGCAAAATCTACAGCCATAGCTGCTAAGAGCGGCCTGTTAATTAAAAACAGAACTGCATTTGAAAATTCAAGAAAGATAACCACTATAGTTTTTGATAAAACAGGGACATTAACGATCGGCAAGTTTGAAATTTCAAAAATTATTTCTTTACAAAGCAACGTTTCTGAAAATGAATTGATTCGCATAGCTTCTGCACTCGAACAAAATTCGGAGCATCCCATTGCAACGGGCATCATGCAGAAAGTGGCAGAATTAAAATTGACAATTCCTGCAACTGAAAATTTTAATGCGATTACCGGCAAGGGTGTAGAAGCAAAAGTAGAAGGCAAAGATGTAAACGTTGTAAGCCCCGGCTATCTCAAAGAAAAAAATATACCCTTGCCTGCTGATTTTAAAACAGACCTTGCAGAAACAGTTGTGTTCGTAATTATTGATAACAACCTGGCAGGATATATAGCCTTATCAGATGCTATCCGCCCCGAATCGGCAGATGCTATTGCAACCCTGAAAAAAAATGGTATTAAATCAACGTTACTAACCGGGGATAATAATGCAGTTGCAAAATCTGTAAGCGAAACGTTGGGCATGGAAGGTTTTTTTGCCGAAGTACTACCACATCAAAAATTAGAAAAAATAAAAGAGCTACAAAACAAAGGTGAGTTTGTTGCCATGACAGGCGACGGCGTTAATGATGCCCCCGCTCTGGCACAGGCAGACATCGGTATTGCATTAGCTTCCGGCTCTGATATTGCAGCCGAAACAGCGGGGATAGTTTTAGTGAACAGCAATCCAAAAGATGTAGTGAATTTGATTTTGTTTGGTAAAGCTACTTACCGAAAAATGATTCAGAACCTGATATGGGCAACAGGCTACAATTTGGTGGCCTTGCCATTAGCGGCAGGAGTATTATATAGTCAGGGAATTTTATTAAGCCCTGCAGCAGGAGCTGTGCTGATGACGGTGAGTACAGTAGTGGTTGCCAT
>JBKJNM010000166.1:0-2928 GCA_046593655.1 Lacibacter sp.
CTACTTGCTTTTTAAATGATTCACTGTAATGGGAACTGGGAATGCCTGATTTTAATCTGATCGTTAATTGCTCCATGTTTGTTGACTTTGAAGTCAACTTTTTTCAGGACGAGACAACTAATAAAAAACCCCGGCACTTATTGTCGGGGCTTTTTTATATAGAAAAGTTGACCTGTTATTTGCTTTTGCTTGAAATGCCGCCTTTTTTGCTGTCAACTGTTACAGTGTATTTTCCTGAACCCTGTACAATCCATCGAACAGTTACAGATGATAACCCGGCAATATTACTTATTCCGATTGTTTCAGGATTTACTTTTTGCTCCGTAGTGATATTGAGATCGGCATTTTCAACAATCATACCTGCAAGCACTTTTGCTCCGGTGATGCTGATATAATCAGGGCGCTCAATTTTATATTTCAGATCCTGGCTGCTGTGTGTTGGCATTATACGCATGTTGGAAATAATAACTGTTATTTCTTTCAATCCATCACCCAAATCTTTTTCCATGATGGTATCTACATTCAACTTGGGTGTATGATAACCATGATAAATAGTGAAGGCCATATTGCGATGTGCATCACTTTCCAGTAAGAAACCGGGATGTGCTCTGCCAAAATTCTTTTTAAATCCACCAATTTCGATCTTGCCATATTGTGGATGATCATATTCGTGCCAATCAACAAAGGCATCTTTAAACAACAAGTAACGATCGAATTGGAAAGAAGAATTATCCTGCGGGTCTCTTGTTGCTTCTTTATTAAAGAACAAGTAAGGTGTCCATAATTCATTGGAGTAAGTATAAATTCCACGGCCGCCATATAACCAATCTAATTCACCACCATAAGCAGAATACAAATCTTTGTACACCACTAAATATTTGTAACCGGGAATTAACTCTTCACCTTTTTTTGCTATGGCATCATATACCTGTACATCCTGTGCATTGTATGTTACAAGATCAGTAGGATCGCCGGGGCCACGTAAGATCATGCCACCTGCATTGTGATAAGATTGTGCACCTGCAATATTCGGGTGTTTCATTACAAACTCCATCACTGCACGGTTCTCCGGTAAAGAGAACGGATATTTATAGGCTCCATTCTGAATATAGTTTGGTTGCCATCCCCAGCCCCAATCACGGTTAGGATCATATTCAAACATATAACCATCTTCATTTACCTGTCCATCACCATCATTATCTTTTCCTTCCAATCCAAGGTATTCATACTCACCTTTTTCATCGGGTCCAACCTGAATCATTCTTCTCGGATCTGTTGGATCGACACGAAGGCGGCCGTTTGGATTCTTACGACGCATGATGAGGATTTGTTTATCTCCATCCAGGTCATCATAACCGTCTTCATCTATTTCACCGTCACGGTCATTATCAACAGGTATTACACCCGAACGTGGTGAGCTCGCAGTGTTTGGTTCATGAAAATAACTATCTCTTCCATCGGGGTTAATAGTTGGAATAATATAAAATACTTTATCTGCCAGCAATTCCTGTATGAACCTTGTATCCTTAAATGTTTCAGTTAAATACCAGGCAGTATATAAAGAAAACTCAGCACCCTGAATTTCATTTGCGTGAATGTTGCCATCAATATACATTCCCGGTTTTTTATCGGGGCTTCCTTTTTTGAAATCGGTGATGGTTAAACACCAGATGTCACGGCCTTTATACGATTTGCCGATTGTTTCAAGTTTTGCCAGCTCCGGGTAAGCAGCAGCAATTTTTTTAACGATCTCGGTAATGGCAGCATGATCATTATAACGGTTCCAGCTCACTACTACTTTTGGATTAACAGGCGAACCAGCTGCTTTAAAAATCTGATCAGCCGATTGTGCAGTTGCAAACAAGCTTGCTGCTGACAATGCAATGGCTGCAGTTATTTGTTTTATATGAAATTTCATTGTATTCATTTTTTGAGTAAAAATTAAAGGGGAACATCAATGGTTTTAGTTCCGGTAGTAGGGCTTCCTGCTTCAATGGAAATTTTACCGCTTCCTTTGATGAGCCATGTGAGTTGCTGTGAGCCATAACCATCAATAACATTCAGCAACTGATTCTTCTTTCCGCTTATCACAGTTTGATTTCCTGTTGCCTTTACTTTTACATTGATGCGTTTAACCCAATAACTCCGTTCGCCTAATTTGGAATGAGATGGTAATGCACCTTTATTAATAACATCAACCGTAATTCTTGTTAAACCACCGCTGAGCTTTTCTGTTTTAATATTGATGAGATCAAGTTCAGGTTGATAAGCTGCCAGCTTTACTAAGAAATTGCTGTGTTTTTTTACAAGGTCAGGAACCACGGTATAAGGAGGAGTGTATAAAACATATGGATCAACACCACCTACTTCTACTTTTTGATTGGGAAAATCAGGATGCTGAATGGTTTTCCATTCAGTGAATGTATTGTTTATGCCTTGTTGTGAAGCCCATCTTAAATAGTTTGCACTTGCATCTTCAACCGTAAAAACCTTTTCATTCTTTGTGGTATCAGGTTTTGTCTTTGGCACCCACCAACCGGGGGTACTAAAACTGAAACGGCCATAATGATAGTAGGCCCATGAAAGAAAATCTCCACCGCCTGCATTACCCTGTGGTGCATCTTTCATGTTTACTGATTTGTTATATAGATCAGATACCATGCTGTTCACTTTTGTATCGGGCTGTAACCAGCCAGTTACAATGGTTTGTGCAACAGCAGCAGGGTTGAAGGTGTAAGCGGTGCTAAGATTATTATTAGTTCCAAAACTTACAACAGCATATACATTGTAATGGTCATACAAATAATCAAGCAAGGCCCTTGATTCATTTTCAGAAACAGGAAACTCTCCTGCGCCGGGAGTAAAGGAGGGATGTTTATAAGATAGATTTTTGTTGAATGCAACACCGCCTTCACCATCTTCATTAAA
>JBKJNM010000233.1:0-5088 GCA_046593655.1 Lacibacter sp.
CATCATCAATACTTTAAAGGAAACTATGGATTATATTTTCTGTTCTGGGATCGCTGGCTGGGAACCATCAGGAGTGATTATGACGAGCAGTTTGATGAAGTAAAAAGCCGTACAGCAGCTCACTCAAACTTATAGGAAGTAATCTTGATAAAAACAGTTCCACTGCAATTCCTGTCGATACTCCAATTATATTTTATTCTTTTAGGAAAAGTTAGGTTGCCAAAATCTGCTCCACTCATTCCCGGCAATGATTCAATGTGGTAGTAGGTGTTTGCGTAATCAGGATATAGAAAAATGCCACCACAACAGGCACACAATCGTGGATCAAAACCCGTTAAAGTTCCCGAATCGGAATAAGTAATAATTGCTTTGTTTTTTTTGCAGCTGCTTATTCCGGTAAAAAGAAATAAAATAATGATAAGATTTCTTTTCAACTTTCAATGGGTTATTAATTCCAAACGGCCCCGAATACTTTTCTCAAAATTTCAGTTGTACGTTTAAGAGGATTTTCTCTTATCTCCAACTCTTCTTTTGCTATCTGATCAAACAGGGCTGTAGTAGCTTTTTCAACTACATAAGCAGTAAGATCAGGGTTCACTTTGTTACGGGTTGTAGGAAAACTGTTATAAGTATTTACAAGATCGCCATAATATTTTGTTGCTTCCACTTTATCTAAAGAATTTTTTACAACAGGTGAAAAGGCCTGCACTAATGCCTCATTGGTTTTTTGGCGGAAATAATTGGTAGCGCCATCTTTAGGCCCACGAATAATATTGATGGCATCTGCAATGGTCATTTGTCTAATGGCATCGATAAAAATTGGTTTGGCAAACCCTACAGCATCTTCGGCTCCCCGGTTGATCTGTAAGATCGCTTTATCAGCTATTCTTCCCAGCCCAATTGAACGCATTGTATTTTCAACTTTTTGTACTTCGGGGGGAAGTAATAATTTATAAAATTGATTGCCAAAAAAGCCATCTGTTTTATTAAGGTTAAAAACGGCACGGGTAAGACCCTGGCCAAGCGCTTCTTTAATACCCATACCTGCTTCGTTTTGGGTAACACCATTGCTGCCCGGAAGTGAGTTAGGAAGTTGGGATAATACTTCACAGGAAGAAAAAAGTAAGGGAATTGAAATAATTAAGAGGAAACGTTTGATCATAACAAAAGGATTTACTTATTAAACGGTTTTAAGGGTAAAATAGTTGCATACATCATGCCGAAGATACTGTCTTTGTTGAAGTGCCTCAGTTACGGTAATTTTGCGACCTGTTAAAATTGAAGCCGGCCGGTTGCTTATTGGTCTGCTTCAGCCAATCACCGTTTATTTAGTATGAGTACACATTTGTCTGAACAAGAGATTATCCGCAGAGAGAAATTAGCTGAGCTGAATAAATTAGGAATAGATGCCTACCCTGCTCCGCTGTATCCCGTTTCGCATTATTCAGCTCCAATCAAAGCAGGATTTAATGAAGAAACCAAAGAACAATACAAAGAGGTTTGTATGGCAGGCCGCATCATGAGTGTAAGAGATATGGGTAAAGCCTGCTTTGCTGTATTGCAGGATAGCCATGGCCGTTTGCAGATCTATTTAAAAAGAGATGAAATATGCCCTGGAGATGATAAAACATTGTATGATGTGGTATTTAAAAAGTTGCTCGATATTGGCGACATCATTGGAGTTAAAGGATATGTATTCATTACCAAAACAGGGGAAACAAGTTTACATGTGCATGAATTAACCGTACTTACTAAATCATTAAAACCGCTACCTGTGGTGAAGGAAGCGGAAGGACAAACCTTTGATGCGGTGACAGATCCTGAGTTCAAGTACCGCCAGCGTTATGCTGATCTCATTATTAATCCGCAAGTGAAGGATACGTTTGTAAAGCGTACCATCATGATCAATACCATTCGTGAATATTTGAATGGGCAGGGTGCACTGGAAGTTGACACGCCGGTGCTGCAAAGCATTCCGGGTGGCGCTGCTGCAAGACCTTTCTCAACTCACCACAATGCATTGGATATGCCCATGTATATGCGTATTGCAAATGAGTTGTATTTAAAACGATTAATTGTGGGAGGGTTCGATTGGGTGTATGAATTCAGCCGCAACTTCCGTAACGAAGGAATGGACCGTACACATAACCCTGAGTTTACCATTCTTGAATGGTACACAGCTTATAAAGATTATTTCTGGATGATGAACATTACAGAAAATCTGTTAGAAAAAATTGCACTTGCATTACACGGAACAACCGATGTAACTGTTGGCAATAAAACAATCAGCTTTAAAGCCCCCTTTAAACGCATTTCTATTTTGGATGCCATTAAAGAAAATACAGGCATTGATGTGAGTGAAATGGATGAAGAAGGATTGAGAACGGTTTGCCATCAATTGAAAGTACATGCAGATACAACAATGGGTAAGGGAAAAATGATTGATGAGCTGTTCAGCGAAACCTCCGAAACAAAATGTATTCAGCCCACATTTATTATTGATTACCCGGTTGAAATGAGCCCACTCACCAAGAAGCACCGCAGCAAAGCCGGATTGGTAGAGCGTTTCGAACTCATGATCAATGGGAAAGAAGTAGCCAATGCATATAGTGAATTGAACGATCCCATTGATCAGCGTAATCGTTTTGAAGAACAGGTGAAGCTGAAAGAGCGGGGCGATGATGAAGCCATGTTTATTGATTATGATTTTTTAAGAGCATTGGAGTATGGCATGCCACCAACAAGCGGTATTGGCATTGGTATTGATCGTTTATGTATGCTCATGACCAATCAACCCAGTATACAGGATGTATTGTTGTTCCCGATGATGAGGCCTGAAAAAACTGACGACTAATTTTGGGCCAATATAATTTGATTCTTAACCGCAGTCTATCATCTGCGGTTTTTTATTCCATTCATCCAAATGAAGCTGCGACTTACAGTAAAAAAATTATCTTCACTCCTATTAAATGCACACACATGAGAAGAACAGGAATCCTTGTTTTATTTTTATTAATGGCTGTTGTTACAACCGCACAGCAAAAAGATTTTACGATGGAGCAAATGCTGAAAGGAGCTCCACAAAAAGTGACCAAGGCTTTACCACAATTTGTAAAATGGATTGATGATAAACAATTTTTACTACTCAGGGACGGAAAGCAATACCTCCATGATTCTAAAACAGGAAAAGAAACGGAGAATACCAATCAGGAAATGACCACCCAGGTTGTAGTACCCGAGATTATGAACAAAGGCAACGATCTCTATTTAATAATGGCGAAAGAAGAAACACGCCTTACCAACAATAAAGACCCGGAAAAAAATGCGCTGCTTTCCCCGGATAAACAATATGTTGCTTTTACACGCAACAACAATTTATTTACCATTCGCCTGAGCGATAAAAAAGAAATTCAATTAACGAGTGATGGAACAGACGTAATCCTCAACGGTTATGCAAGCTGGGTATATTTTGAAGAAATTCTTGGCAGGCCAACACGATACAAATCTTTTTGGTGGAGCCCCGACAGTAAACATATTGCTTACATGCGTATGGATGAACATAAGGTACCGATGTTCCCTATATACAGTGAAGAAGGACAGCATGGATTTATTGAACAAACACGCTATCCCAAAGCAGGAGATAAAAATCCTGAAGTAAAAGTTGGGGTAGTACAACCAGATGGCGGTACAACTGTATGGGCCGATTTTAATGAAAAAGAAGATCAGTATTTTGGAATGCCATACTGGAAGCCTGATGGCAGTGCTTTATGGATTCAGTGGATGCCCCGTACACAGGATAACCTGAAAGTATATGAAATGAACCTGGCTGATGGAACAAAAAAACAAGTGTATGATGAAAAACAAAAAACATGGGTTGATCTGGATGACCAGGGTAGTCGGATCACATTTTTAAAGAATGGAAAAAATTTTATCATTCAAAGTGATGCAAGTGGATGGAATCATTTATACCTGCATGATATGACGGGCAAACGCATCAACGCCATCACAAGCGGTAGCTATACGGTAACAGAAGTAAACCGGATTGATGAAAAAAATCAAACCATTTATTTTACATGCCGCAAAGACAACAGCGCAAGGTATGATCTTTATAAAGCAAAACTCAATGGTACAGGTTTGCAACGCTTAACTTTTGGTGATTATACACATCGCAACATTCAGTTATCACCCAACGCTGCGTATTTTGTTACAACACTTTCCAATACCATTACACCCGAAGTAATGACACTGGTAAATGGCAAAGGCAAAATCGTAAGGGAGTTAGGAAATGCAGTAGGCGAAGATTATTATAACAACGTTCTTGCTAAAACACAATTGACACGTGTAAAAAGTGAAGATGGAAAATATGATTTGCCGGTACGTATTATCTGGCCAACCAATTTCAACAAGAACAGAAAATACCCGGTACTGATCAGCATCTATGGTGGTCCAAATGCAGGAACGGTGTATGATGGCTGGCAAATGAATATGCAGCAACAATGGTGGGCCCGGCAGGATTTGATACAGGTGCAAATGGATCATCGTGCCAGCGGACACTTTGGTAAGGAAGGCGTCAACTACATGCATCGCAATCTTGGTTACTGGGAAATGAAAGACTGGATTACAATCGTAAAATGGTTGATTGATAGTGCCAATGTTGACAAGAGTAAAGTAGCTATCAGTGGCTTCAGTTACGGTGGTTATATGAGTTGTTATGCATTAACTTATGGCGCTGATTATTTTACACATGGGTTAGCAGGAGGAAGTGTTACTGACTGGAGTTTGTATGACACACATTATACCGAGCGTTTTATGGATACACCTGCAGAAAATCCGGAAGGATATAAAACCTCTTCTGTTTATTCTTACATTGATCAGTATAAAGGTGTGTTGCGCATTTATCATGGCACCATGGATGATAATGTGCATGTGCAAAACAGTTTGCAACTGGTGAAAAAATTACAGGAAAAGAAAAAGGCATTTGAGTTTATGCTGTATCCCGGTGGCCGGCATGGCTGGAGCGGTAATCAGCAACTGCATTCACAAAATGAAATAACAAAGTTTATATATAAATACCTGCTGGAGAAAGAA
>JBKJNM010000251.1:0-4329 GCA_046593655.1 Lacibacter sp.
AAGTAAGTTTTCGATAGCTGAGCCAGTACACGAAAGGGAAGCTGCCAGTGAATTTCTGGCCTGGATTTTGCAAAATGTGTGTATCCTGAAATAATGCACATCAAAAAAATCTTTTACAGCATCTTTATTTCTGTTGTTCTGGCAGCCTGCACCGGACCGAAGACAACTACTACAGCCCCACCGGTAGTAAAGAAAAAAACGGTGACAAAAAAATTAGTGAATGGCTACCAACTGCATGTATTGAATACTACAGACAGGAATGAAGCCATCAAAGCAAAATCATTACTGCTCTCAAAATATCCCCAACAAAAAACATTTTTAATGTTTCAAAGTCCGTACTACAAAATACGGTTTGGAAATTTTTTAACCCAGACAGAAGCAGTTAGTTACCAGAAAAAAGTGAAATCTCACTTTACCAATGTATTTGTGATACCGGTGAAGTTTGAAGTAAAGGTGCAAGAGTAAAGAAATGCTTTAGCTAATCATGATACAATTAAAACTTCGATCAATCAGTCACAATCCATTTTTGCGTCCAGGTAAAATATCCACCTTCATAAATGATTTGTAACGTGTAGGTTCCTGCTTTTAAAGGTTTGAATTCAAAATCGGCTGTTTCGCCCACGCCAAAATTTTGACTTTCCATCAACATCCTTTGCTGTTGGCGTGGAAAATCGGTTCCATCTTTTGCAATAAATTTAAGTGGAACCGGAGTGCTGTCTTTCAGCATACTTATTTTTACATTCCCTGCCGGGGCAATATGAATCAGGCGCAGGCGATGTGTTTCACCCATTCTAATAGTTTGAGTTGGTTGTTCAAAACTTCCGTTCAATTCCAATAACTCTCGGGGTGTAGGTAATGGGGCCGAAAGATTCGCAGTTTTCCATCCGGCAATATAATAATGATCTGTTTTGGGGTTATAGACTTCATTCTCGTTCAAAACAATGATAGGACCATACAATCCGCTGGCTACCTGCTGTGCATCATTCATATGGCTGTGATAGATATAAGTGCCGGGCCGCATCAAAGTCAATTTATACGTAAAGTTTTCTCCGGGCTTGATCAATGGAGACATCTTACCATCCGATGCACTCCAATCAGGCACGCCATCCGCCCAACTGTCTAAATCAAGTCCATGCCAATGCACACTTGTAGCAAACGACATATTGTTTGTAACTGTAACATAAGTTGGTTGATATTGTTTCATTATCAGCAAGGGACCCGGAGTGGATCTGGTATTCGTGTCGGCATAAAATCCAGGGAACAATGAAAATCCATTGCGGGCCCATTTTCCCGCTTTGTATTCATTGGCATACAAATTAAAATTCTTTTCCTCTCCTTTTGAAATCAAATCACTTGGCCCGGGTTTTATTTTAATACCAATCACCAGGCCAGCCATATGTTGTTGTTGATCCGGTGGATCCAATTCAGCACAACCTGGCAATCTTATTTCCGGAGTAACATGAAAAGAAAGATGACAATGGAACAGCCAATTTCCGGGGCGTGATGCAACCCATTTCATATTCATTGTAGATTGCGGCAGTAACGTTTGTGTTACAACCGTGAGTTCATATCCGGGTTTAAAAATACTATCAGTAAGTGCCGAACCAAGTGATAATACATGATAATTAAATCCATGCAAATGCATGGGATGATCCCGGTTTGAAGCATTGATCACCCGCCAGCGAATGGTATCAGCAACCGATGGCGTAAAGAGTTCTGTATAAGGCCATGATTTGCCATTGATGGTTAATGCTTCCAAGTAGCCATTTTTAAAAAGCGATGTATCAATGGGTGTACTGAAAATATTGATGACCATTACACGATCCGGTACTGAACCGCCTTTGGGATCAATGATAAAAGCACCGCTCAATTGCTGTTCTTCATTTTCAAAATTATAAGGCCAGCCGCCAAGCTTTATTGAATACAGGTAAGTGCCCTGTGTTCCACTTACAAAGCTGATCTCTTTTGTTTCTCCGGGCTTCAGTACTATACTATCGGGAACGGATGAGGGACGTTTCTGCAACCCAAACACTGTAACCGTTGAATCTTTCAAAGTGTTGTGCAGCAACGCATGTATGCTGGTGCCGGTTTCAATGCGTATCAATGGCGCAGGAATAGTAGGTGCTTTCCCTTTTTCTGCAATGGTTACTACCCTTAGACCAGGATGTTCATTTGATTCAAGAAAAAAATCACTCCACACAACTTCAAGATTCAGTTCCAGCACATTATTGACCAACTTACCTGCCGCAACTCTGTTATCATTTGCAACAACACGGGGAAAATCTGATGGGTCGTCGGGATAAATAAGCCGCGGGTGCTTTATTCTGGGAAGATCAGCCAGGGAATAACTTTTTCCCGGGGCACAGTATATATATTCTCTTTTAGTATTTGTATTCCAATTTATTTTTTTTTCAAACCCTGTTAATATAAACAGGAAAAAAGCAGATACGAATGAACATAAAATAATTGTAATGATCGTACGCTTTCTCATATCTGAATGTAGTCATTAATTATTTACATAGGGGTTGTTTTGTTGCAGTTAGAATAACATTGTTCATGCGGTTGGTTAAAACCTGCCTTTGCCGTCATGCAGGCACACACTGGGCGTATGTGTTTGGCAGGCAAACTAACAGCGACAAGAAATTTCCTAACTATAACCTATTATGTATTCAATCTCAGCCTTGAATTCACTATATCCTTTATGCGTATATTTTTTAAAAAAGCATAGTTCCTTTTTTAAATTTTTTGCAACTCTGTCAGTATCAGAAAGGAGGGAACGTTTATGCGTATAATCCTGGCTGCAAATAAAAGCTTCTATTTTTTGCAGTACATCTTCATGTCTTTGTTCATTGTATTTAAAAATGTAGGTGGCCCTGCCAGAGTTTACATTTTCCCAAACAATTAAAACATCACCTCGATTATTTCTAAATCGAAATAAAAAGCTATCCTCAACATTGCCATTTGAATATTCTAAAACAGGGATCAGTTTAAATTCTGTGTTGATGCGTTGGGCAAGAAATTTCAGATATTCCGTTTTTGAAAGTAAGTCTTCATAAACATCCAGTATTTCATGTTCATTCAACTTGCTGTTTTTTCGAATTGCCCCCTTTATTCTTTTTTGAAATTTAATAGCATAATATTCCTGAACCAATTCAACAGCATCCATCAGTCTGATCCATCCCGGAGAGTTTTCTTTTGATTGGAGCAAAAGGCCATTTTCAAAGGAAAGCTTAAATGCTTTCTTTCCATAAAGCCGGTTAAAATATTCTCCTTTGATGATGTTCAGGCTTTCAATAACACCCTTCACCTTTACAGGTTTAAGAATTGTTTTAATTCTTTTTGGACTGAATTCAATTTGATCCTTTTTGAAAACAATGTCATCCCAAATGATATGGAAAGTTTTGATGTCAGTCATAAATAAATGGCATTATGCACCTGATCAGGGTTGGCGGGGATGCTGTTGTTTCCAATAAAAAAGCCAGTGAGGTCGTCTTTAAAATTTTGCATTAGCCATTATTTATTGGATGATTTACTATTTAAACTTGCTATGATCGCCCTGAAACTATCCAACCCCGCTTCTAAATTTTCTACAATATCTAAGGCCAATACATCCGGATCAGGCAGGTTATCTAAATCTGCTAATGATTTATCTTTTAACCAGGTGATGTCTAATGAAGTTTTATCCCTGGCAATAATTTCATCGTAAGTAAATTTCCGAAAACGTCCTTCTGGATTTGAACTGGCATTGTAAGTTTCTTTTCGTTTATGCCGATTCTTAGGATTATAACAATCAATAAAATCTTTCAGGTCATAAAGCTTTAGCGGATTCTTTTTTAGTGTGTGGTGAATATTGGTGCGGTAGTCATACACCCATACTTCTTTTGTCCATGGGTCTTTGCTGCTGGGCTTGCCATCCCAAAACAATACATTAGCTTTTACACCATTTGCATAAAAGATACCGGTGGGTAGGCGGAGGATGGTATGCAGATCGGTGGTTTCTAAAAGTTTCTTTCTTACGGTTTCACCTGCCCCACCTTCAAACAACACATTATCTGGTAATACTACTGCTGCCATGCCGGTGGTTTTAAGCATGCTCTTGATATGCTGTACAAAGTTGAGTTGTTTGTTGCTGGTGGTTACCCAAAAATCCTGGCGGTTATAAGTAAGGTCTTCTTTTTCCTGTTCACCTTCTTCGTTGGTAAACGTCATGCTGCTTTTTTTACCAAAGGGTGGATTGGCCAGCACATAATCATACTTTGTTTCTGTTGACTGGATAAGTGAATCATTGGATAATATCATGGTATCGGCATCAATGTCGCCGATATTGTG
>JBKJNM010000085.1:0-9367 GCA_046593655.1 Lacibacter sp.
GATTTTATATGCAATACCTGATGCTATTACACAACCTGCAGGTTGGCAACTACAGCACGAAATAAAAGGATTGCAATTTGTATATGAAGGCAACGACATCAAAACCAAGTTCAGCAATGTATTGCCATTAACAGAAACACATGTAGAAGAGATGATTGAATTGGTAAGGTTGACCAAGCCCGGTCCTTTTGGAAAAAGAACCATTGACTTTGGTTCTTATTTCGGCATTTTTGATCATGGAAAATTAGTTGCCCTGACAGGGCAGCGGTTGCATATAGAAAATTATACAGAACTCAGTGCTGTGTGTACCCATCCCGATTATTTAGGCAAAGGTTATGCGTCCATTTTATTACAACATCAGTTACAGATTATTTTGCAACAGGGTCAATATCCTTTTTTGCATGTACGTGACGATAACGATCGGGCCATTGCTCTTTATGAACGACTGGGCTTTACCGTTTTCCGGCCAATGATTTTTTATTTTATGAAAAGAGAGTAAGCAGATCCAAATCCACTGCAAAGAACTGTGTTATATTACAGCATGAATAAGTGTATCCAAATTGTAAGTTCCATGTTGATCTTGTTTATAGCTTGTCGTTCACCAAAGTCATCTATCCGGTCAGCGATGAAGCTGCATCAAAACCAGGAAATATTCTGGAAGGAACTGCAACAACTTTGTAACAATGCATACGAGGGAACAGTCATAGCTGCACCGGCAAATGATACGGTCTTTAAAAATAAAAAACTCCTGATGCATGTAAGAGCATGTAATGAACATATCATCCGCATCCCGTTTTTAGCAGGCAACGATCGTTCACGTACATGGGTACTTACAAAAAAAACCAATCAGCTTTTATTAAAACATGATCACCGGCATGCAGATGGATCTGCTGACAGTGTAACGATGTATGGTGGTTACACAACTAACAGCGGAACTACGATGATGCAGGTTTTTCCAGCCGATCTTGAAACCACGAACCTCTTACCCGCTGCGGTTGGAAATGTGTGGTGGATCGAATTGTTACCGGGTAAATCATTCACCTATCATCTTCGCCGCCTGGGAACAGACCGCTTATTCAGCATCCGCTTTGATCTTACAAAAACAGTAACAGCGCCAGATGCACCCTGGGGTTGGAAAGAATGATAAAGAGAGCACTGAAAAAAAACATTCAAGTGCTTTGTATCTTTAAACAAACAAAAATAATATGAAATTCCTGTCGCTGCAGCCCTTTGTTCCTTCGGGTAAGAACTTTGAACAAGCAAGAGATTTTTTCGTAGCACTTGGTTTTAATCTTACATGGGATATGGGGGATTATGCCGGTTTTGAAAATAACCACTGTCAATTTATTTTACAACGCTACGATGATAAAGCCTTCGCCGAAAATTTTATGCTGAGCATAGGCGTGGAGGATGCAGATGCGTTTCGTGCAGAAGTCATTGCTAAGGAACTGCCGCAAAAATTTGGTATCCGCATAGGTGAGGTAAGCAATCAACCTTACGGCAGGGAAGTAAACATTATTGATCTTGCAGGTGTATGCTGGCATTTTATTGAACAGTAAAAATGCATGACCAGCACTGCGTTTGGATGACAGCTCTATGAAACCATAAAGCAAACATTTTCGTTAAATCATATTGTTGCACAAAGAATGATCGTGTATGCATTACAGTAATTAAATACAGTTGTATGCGCTTTATCAGGGAACAATCCGATTGGACAAGAAAAAGAAAAAGAGAAATCATTTGTGCTTGCACAAATACAATGCTTATGTATCAGGTAAAAGACAGTTGCAAAAAAGAGCAGTTGCCTTACACAACCACTCTATCAGGATTAACCGTTTCTAAGGTTTCTTTATTTTCTTGCTACTAAAATCAATTCCCCGTCTTCATGTAAAACTAATACCCAATTAAAAAACTTATTTCCTTCAAAAGGGGAATCTTCCGTTTTGTTTTCCGTGTTTTTAATTATTATTTCATTTAAGGAAGAAAGGTATTTGTTGCGTTCCGTTTTAGTTAACGTAACAAGACTTCCCTTTTCTTCATAATAAAAATGAGTGGCAATAAAACGCTTTACATGGTTTCTTGTTTCAGTTGGTAAAAAGCGTTGCAGTTTCCAAAACTCACGACTGCCTGAAAGCCTGATTGCTTTATATACATTTCCTGCCCCACAGTTATAAGCAGCTACTACCAATAACCAATCATCAAACTGTTTATATAACTCGTTGAGATAGTTGGCAGCAGCAACTGAACTTTGATAGACATACCTGCGTTCATCTGTTTTGCCCTGCACTTTTAAACCCAACGACCTTGCTGTTACTGGCATCAGTTGCCAGATGCCTGCAGCACCCACACCGGATGTAGCTGTATTTTTTAATTTCGATTCTATTACTGCGAGATATAATAACTCCGCAGGTATTCCACGCTTCACCAATATGCTTTGTATGGTTTTAAAACGGGAACTGTTGTTGAGTTTTATTTTTCCCAGCATCTCAGCATGTTCATCAAGATACTGTTGAACAAAATTACGTACCGGAGTTTGCAATGTTACAGCTGCTGCAGATGAATGGACTGTTGTAGTTGTTTTTGCTATTAATGAATCGTTTAACAAATGCGTTAACAACAATTCACTTGTAGCACTTGGTATTTTTGCATTTACATAATTGATGAGAAGCAATAGCATGCTTAACAAAGCAACCTGTTTACATAGAGTTGTTTTCATGTGTACTGTTTTTTCGTAAAGAAATACTCACGGGACTGGATTTCTAAAAACAGTTTTTCAGGAATGTATTGGAGGAAAAAATTTGCAGTAACAGTACCGGCTTACGGATAATTAGTACGGATGTTACTTTGTTTTCAGGTGATGAGAGAACAAAAGTAGAATCCCTTTTTGCAGCATCCTAATAAATGGGATATGTAAAACTACGCTGACAGGTTAATGCTCTGAGTTCCACTGCACTAAGTTTTCAACAGAAATATTGTCAGGGAAATCTACGATTGTGAGGGAATAATATATTTTATGAGGGAAATTTTATTTATTTCAGTTTTAATATGCCTCACAGCATTTATATTCTATTAGAGAAACGAGACGCTCTCCAATGAAAGAGTTTAACATCTTCATTTATACCACAAGACATTTGCACTCAATTTCTTTACTATTTTTCCATCATCATAAGGTTATGCCACAAACGATCGTTGGGAGACTATTACGGCATAGTTTTTTTCCATTTATATAACTATTAAATAATTCACCGTTCCTGAGCTTAACTTTAGAAGAAAATAGCCATATCATGGATGCAACCAAAACACAATTAGATTTAATAGTTAAGTTGACACTCACCGCATGGGATGCACAAAACAAGTATTTAAAAAGCCTGGTTGACTCCTTAACAGATGAACAAATGCAAAAAGAAATTGCACCCGGCAGAAATACAGGTATTTATTTATTGGGACATTTAATTGCAGTAAGCGATGGGCTCTTGCCCTTGCTGGGTTTTGGGGAACGTTTATTTCCTGCCATGGAAGATGTGTTTGTAAAGAGTCCTGATAAATCGGGACTGGATATGCCAACGATTGCTCAACTGAAACAAAACCTTGAAGAAGTCAATGCAAAATTAGCAGTTGCTTTCCAATCCTGCACTGTTGATGAATGGCTGAGCAGACATACGGCCGTATCAGCAGAAGATTTTACAAAGGAACCAAACCGCAATAAGTTGAATGTGGTCATTAGCCGCACCAATCATATGGCGAACCATATCGGCCAAATGTTGTTATTGAAATGAGATTCCATTGAAGCCATCATTAACATGACATATTAAAATTTAAATTTGTAATCAATGAAGTGGATGTTCAAAAAAATATGCATAACTGTATTCGTTTCTTTAATCTTTGCTAGTACACTTACTGCACAAAAAAACACGGTACATCAAAAGCCTTTAAGAGTAGCTGTTGTTGGATTGGTTCATACGCATGTGCACTGGATATTGGGAAGGGAGAAAAGAGGCGATATTGAAATTGTTGGTATTGCAGAGCCCAACCGTCAACTGGCAGAACAATATTCAAAACAGCATGGCTATAATATGAATATAGTGTATAGTTCGATGGAAGAGATGATTGAAAAAACCAAACCCGAAGCAGTATTGGCCTTCAATACCATTTATGATCATTTAAAAGTAGTGGAGTATTGTGCTCCCCGTGGTATTCATGTAATGGTTGAAAAACCATTGGCAGTAAACCTGGAACATGCCAGTAAAATGCTCGCTCTTGCAAAAAAATATCAAATCCATTTACTCACCAATTACGAAACAACCTGGTATGGAAGTAAGGAAAAAGCATATCAGTTAGTTCACCATGAAAAGGCAATTGGTGATATAAGAAAAATTATTTTTCATACAGGTCATGCAGGGCCTATTGAAATTGGTTGCAACCCTGAATTTTTAGAATGGTTGACTGATCCTGTTTTAAATGGCGGCGGTGCCTTAACTGATTTTGGTTGTTATGGAGCTAACCTTAGCACATGGTTCATGAAAGGGCAAACTCCTGAAACAGTAACAGCTGTTACACAACACATGAAGCCGGAGTTATATCCAAAGGTGGAAGATGAAGCAACAATTATTCTTACTTATAATAAAACACAGGTCATTATACAGGCATCCTGGAATTGGCCCTACAGTCGTAAAGACATGGAGCTTTATGGTAAAACAGGTTTTGTGTTTTGTAAAGACGGTACCAATATGCAGGTAAAGGAAACTGAAAAAAAAGAAACCATTCATATATCAGCGCCTGCGTTACCAACAGACCGGAACGATCCATTTATCTATTTTGCAAAAGTGATCCGTGGGGAAATAAAAATGGATAACAATGATCTTTCCGCACCAGGCAATAATGAAATAGTGATGAAGATACTGGAGCTTGCTAAATATTCTGTGCAAACAGGGAAGACAGTTGTTTGGAATGAATATTTCAAAAAGTAAAGGGCTCTCTAATCTTAATCCCGAAGAGATACATTTGCCATCATAATGAAAAACAGGAAGTTTGTTTATATCATTTCTATTCTGGTTATAAGTATAACATCTTTATCGAAATGTGATACCATGTTTGCTGACAGCCATGATCCTAGAGGAAAATTATATGCCGGTTCTGTAAGTTGCCGTTCATGCCACCAGTCAATATATGATTCCGTTTTACGATCAGGGCATTATAATGCATCAGCTCCGGCAACAGATCAAACGGTGCTGGGTAATTTCAATGAGGGTCATAACAAATTTGTTTACGAAATGGGTATGAGTGTAAGGATGGAGAAGCGGGACAGCGGCTTGTACCAGGTGATGTATGTTGATGGCAAGGAAAAACTTGCCCGTAGGTTCGATATAACTTTTGGAGTTAAAAACGGACAGACCTGTTTGTACTGGGCCAATAATAATACTTACCAATTACCCATCAGCTATTATACATCAGTAGCTGATTGGGGAACGAGCCCGGGCTTTTCTATCATGTTTCCTGAATTCAACCGATTGGTTGGAAAGAATTGTTTTGAATGCCACAGTTCATATGTAAAAGGAATTGATCAGGTGCACATGAAAGACAGTAATGTTGCTGAGGAGAGAGAAGCAAGTGAAAAAATGGATAAAAATTCATTGGTCTTTGGTATTGATTGCGAACGCTGTCATGGGCCTGCGGCAGGTCATGTAAACTTTCAGCAGGATAATCCCACTGTAAAAACAGCAAAGTATATAACTGCTAACAACTCCTTGAATGCGCAGCAAAACAGGGATCAATGTGCGTTATGTCATTCCGGGAATGATCAGGAAAAATTAAAATCAAGGTTTGAATTTAAACCGGGCGATACATTGTCAGCATTTTTTAAACCAAGAACCGACAATTCCACATTCGATTTGCACGGAAACCAATATGGTTTATTAGCACAGAGCAAATGTTTTATTAAAAGCAATGCTATGAATTGTACTACCTGTCATAGCCCGCATGGGAATGCTGTAAAAAATCCGGTTGTTTATTCGCAAAAATGTATGGGTTGTCACACAGAAGCCAATCATAATTTTTGTACGTCAACTGCAGCAACAGGAACATCACTGAAAGATAACTGTATCAAATGTCATATGCCCGAAGGCCCATCCCAGGTCATTCAGTTCCGTTTATCTGGCGATTCCCTGAATTATGCACAGTTGTTCAGAACACACCGCATCGGCATTTACTTAGAAAACAAAAAGACCAACTGATCATACATCATTCATTCATTATCTTTTCATTGCCTGCCTTTGCCAATCCGTTAATGAACGCCAGAGCCATTCAAACGGACCAACCTGAAATAGGTTCAGCATATTATAATAGTGGGGAATCGGGAAGGAAGTTCGTATCAAATGATCTTTTAAAAATCAGGCAAACATTGTTTAATGAAATACAAAGACCCGCAATACAAAGTGATTGCGGGTCTTGCAAAATGTATAAAAAATTATTGTTTGCTGATGCGGTATAAACTTCCACCATCAGTAACGGTGTACAACATGCCATTATAATAAGCAACATCACGGAAACGTTCCCGTTT
This sequence comes from Lacibacter sp., assembly GCA_046593655.1. Taxonomy (GTDB): domain Bacteria; phylum Bacteroidota; class Bacteroidia; order Chitinophagales; family Chitinophagaceae; genus Lacibacter. The sequence continues at coordinate 6,557 of JBKJNM010000085.1, forward strand.
ATCGGAAAGCAAACGTTCTTCACCAACTACTTTGTTGTTTACAATCACCAGTCGTGCAATATGAGCACCGCTGAGTCCTCCAATAAAGAGATTGTTTTCCCATTCAGGAATCACATTGCTTTTATAAAAAGCCATGCCACTTGGCGAAAGAGTAGGGTCCCAATAATACACAGGTTGTTCCATGCCTTCTTTTTGTTGAATGACATCACCAATGCGTTCGCCACCGTATTCAATACCATACGTAATCGTTGGCCAGCCATAATTTTTTCCGGGTTTAATAATGTTGAGTTCATCGCCACCACGTGGCCCAAATTCTGCTTCCCACAAATCACCAGTTACAGGATGAATGTCTAAGCTTTGTACATTTCTGTTGCCATAGGAATAAATTTCCGGCATAGCACCTGACTGATTGATAAAAGGATTTCCTGGCGCAGGTTTGCCATCAGTTGTAATTTTAAAAATTTTCCCCAGGCATGATGATAATGATTGAGCCTGTGATCTTCCTGCAAGGATAGAACGTTCGCCCGTGCTAACAAACAAATGTCCTTCTTTATCAAAAACCAATCGTGAACCATAATGCAACGAACTTTTTAAAGCAGGTGTTGCACGAAAGATCACTACAGGATTATCAACAGTGCCAGTTGCTTCATTCAACTGTCCTTTTGCAACAGCCATCAAATTACCTACGCCATATTTTTCGGAATAAGACCAATAAATGGTTTTGTTGGCGGCAAAATTTGGATCCAATGCCACATCGAGCAAACCACCTTGTCCGCCATCATCAACAGCAGGTAAACCTGTGATCTTTTTAACAAGAGCCCCATTTGCATCATGCAATTGCATAGAACCTGCTTTCAGTGTAATGAGCAAACGCCCATCCGGCATTGGAGTTACGGCCCATGCAAAACCTAAGTTCTCTGCCAGTTTATCCACTTTGTAGGGAGTGGTTGTTTTTACTCCTGCAATTCTGGTTTGTCCTTCGAAAGCAGGTTTATAATTGGTATTGGCTGATTTTGTTTCTACAGGGGGAAGTTTGCTGGAGTCTCCACCATTGTTACTAGTTGAGGTTGTATTTTTGTTGGCACATCCCATTGCTATAATTGAAAGCAGGAGGGCAGCTACATAAAAAAATTGTTTGACTTGCATACGTGTTATTTTATGATTGAATGACAAAATTAAAGAAGCTGTAATTGGAATGCTTTATTTTTTTCAGGTATTCAATAAGCGCATCCGGTAAGCATTCATTGCAGTAGTGCCCAGTTTTTTGAGTAGCCTGTAATTCACCAACAGACCAACCGGTGCACCAATCAAAGGAATCAGTTGCGCCATTTTTGCCAGATCAATATAGTCACGGTACTCCTGTTGAAAATTCCGCCAGTCAAACTCGTTGATATCATTGGGTAGTTGTAATTTTTTATATTCCCAGTCGGTCATTTTAAGATATACCAATTTTCGATGGGCATGACTTGAAAATGCCAGTTCAAAAATATGAAGCAGGTACACCCGTTCTTTATAATCACTTACATCAAAACCATAGAGGCTTGCTATGTCAAATAATAATTTCATTTTTATGCCGATTAAAACAGGAAAATCGGCCAGCCCTAATAAAATGCCGCCGGCACCTGCAATACCGCCTTCCACAGCTGCGGTTTTTTTATAAGTATCAATTTTTTTTAAGATCACCGTTTCTCTTTCCTCCAGGCTTGCCTCCTGCAATGGCTTTGCGGTTGTGTGTTTTGCACCAAATAGCACTCCCCGAATCAGTTGTTTAATGGTGGCAGTGATGGCAATATGTATTTTTTCAGGAATCCAGTTGTTGATCTTTGTTTGCATCCGTTTCGAAAGATTATTGAGCAAAGAAGGCCGGCGTAACATTTTATGTTGCCATGCAATCAACTCCTTTCTCAATAACAATTCATAAGTATTTGTCATAGTTTAATTTCTGTTCTATAAAGGTACTGTTCCTTTCATGGATGTCTGTAAACACAATTCTTCATTCTGTAAGCAAGGTCTTCAACTTTTTGGGGAACAATCTGTTTATTTACTAATAGTCATTAATTCGTTTACTTTGAAAAGTAAATATGGAGTTTAAAACAGTCATTCAACTAAAATTGATCAATCATGAATAACCTTTCAAATAAAGTAGCCTATATAACAGGTGGAAGCAAGGGCATTGGATATGGTATTGCAAAAATCCTGTTGGAGAAGGGGATGAAAGTGGCCATCACCGGAAGAAATCTGAACACAGTTAAAGAGGCTGCAGAATCGTTGAGTAAAGATGCATCAAAAATATTGGCGTTGGAATCAGATGTCAGTTCATTGACATCTGAAATAAATGCTGTGCAGGCAACAGTGGCTCATTTCGGGCAGTTAGACGTACTGATTGCTAACGCAGGTGTTGGTCATTTTGCTTCCATCGAAAACATAACTGCTGAACAATGGAAAGAAACCATTGATACGAATCTTACGGGTGTGTTCAACAGTGTAAAAGCAGGGATTGATTCATTAAAGCAAACGAAGGGATATATTATTACCATTGCCAGCCTTGCGGGCACTAATTTTTTTGAAAATGGATCGGCCTATAATGCCAGTAAGTTCGGACTGGTTGGTTTTACACAAGCCATCATGCTCGACCTCCGTAAACACGGTATTAAAGTAAGTACAATAATGCCTGGTTCAGTATCAACATATTTTAATAACCATACTCCCAACGAAGCAGATGCATGGAAAATTCAACCTGAAGATATTGGTGAGATAGTAGCAGATCTTTTAGAAATGAATCCACGAACATTGCCCAGTAAAATTGAAGTA
>JBKJNM010000056.1:0-40204 GCA_046593655.1 Lacibacter sp.
CTTAACGAGTGGGCATTACAGGGCAAACTTGATTTTTCAAAAATCAGCTATTCGGTATATCCATTGGTAAATCAACAATACAATTTATTAAAAAGTGGTGGAGCCTTGGGCAAAGGAGTTGGCCCATTGTTGATTGCGAAATCGAAAGGCGAAAATTGGAAAACGAACATCGAAAACAGTTCAATAGCTATTCCCGGTAAAAACACAACCGCTCATTTTTTATTTACACAAGCTTTTCCTTCTGCAACCAATAAACAGTTTATAATGTTTCACGAAATTGAAGAAGCTGTATTAAGCGGCAAGGTTAATGCAGGGGTAATTATTCATGAAAACCGTTTTACGTATCAGCAAAAAGGACTGGTTAAGTTGATGGATTTGGGCGAGTATTGGGAACAAACAACAGGTTATCCAATTCCGCTTGGAGGAATTGTTGCCAATAAAAAAATTGACACCTCCATACAAAATAAAGTTGATCACTTGATCCGTAAAAGCCTGGAGTATGCATTTATTTATTATCCATTGATTACTGATTATGTAAAACAGCATTCACAGGAAATGAGTGAAGATGTCATGCGTCAACACATTGATCTGTACGTAAACAATTATTCACTTGATATTGGAGAAGACGGGATGAAAGCAGTAGAAAAAATGATACAGATTACATTGCTCCATTCGTAATTTTTATTTTTTCAACGCTTTGCTATATACTTCCAGGCATCGTTTCCTTGCAAACTCGTGTACCACAATTGGCTTTACATAATCAAAGCCTTCAAACTCCGGCACCCATTTACGGATATACGTTAATTGCGGATCAAATTTTTGGGTTTGCAAATACGGATTAAAAATGCGGAAATAAGGAGCAGCATCACAACCGCTTCCAGCAGCCCATTGCCATCCACCATTGTTGGCAGCTAAATCATAGTCGAGCAATTTTTTTGCAAAGTATGCTTCGCCCCAGCGCCAGTCGATGAGTAAATGTTTGGTGAGAAAAGAAGCAACAATCATACGTACACGATTATGCATAAAACCGGTTTCATTCAGTTCACGCATACCTGCATCAACAATAGGATAGCCTGTTTGACCATCGCACCATTTTTGAAACTCATCTTCATTGTTTCTCCATTCAATCAGTTCATATTCTTTTTTAAATGCTTTGTGTTTTCCAACATGCGGAAAATGCCAAAGGATCATATGATAAAAGTCACGCCAGATCAATTCATTCAAAAAGCTTTCGTTGACATCTTTTGCATGATGCGTAAGACCCCGGATGCTGATGGTTCCAAAACGCAGATGAACACTTAGCCTGCTGGTTCCTTTTATTGATGGAATATCTCGCTGTTCTTTGTATTTATGGATGATATCAACTCTCACTTCAGATGAAGGGAATGTTGAACCGGTTTCCTGAAAGCCCATTTGCTGTAGCGTTGGAACAGGTTGTGCTGCTTGTTGAAAAAAGTTGCTGAAGTATTGTTCTGTTGGATAGCTTTTTAAATAAAAATCATTCAGCTTTACTTTCCACTTTCTGCTGTATGGTGTAAAAACGGTGTATGGTTTTCCATCATCTTTCAGCACCTCCTCTTTTTCAAAGATCACCTGGTCTTTATAAGTATGTAAAGAAATCCCTGCATCATTTAACTGCTTCTGAATGGTAGTGTCTCTTTCCCACGCATACGGTTCATAATCATGATTTGTAAACACTTTACTTATCTGGTACTTCTCTGAAAGCAGCTTAAATATATCTGCAGGAAATCCATAATATACTTCCAAGCTACTGCCTTCAATTGTAAGCTCTTGATGCATTCCGGAGAGAGCCCGGTGAATAAACTCTACCCGTTTATCTGCTTTATCTTCTAATTGATCGAGGATGTTTTTATCGAAAATAAAAACTGGAATTACAGGCAATGAGTCTTTTAACGCATAGAACAATGCTGCCTGATCGTGGAGTCGGAGATCCCTGCGGAACCAGCAAATATTGACTTTCTGTTTTGCCATACTTTTATAACGAAAATGCAAACAAAAAGTTTATGTGAAAAGTGGAAAAATATACCGTTGAAAGAGTTTAGCTGACTGGTTAAAGCTATATTTTTTAGTACCAAATGTTTTCACCCACCTGATGCCATGCATGGCGTTGGTGAGAAACACTTCGTCGGCATGCAAGAGATCTGTTGCAGAATAAGCCCCTTCTTCTACCCCAGTTCCGGCTTGGTTCAAATGCTGAATTAAATATTTCCGCATAACGCCATTTACACAACCCTCTTTTAAATGTGGTGTATGTAACGCATGATCCCTTATAAAAAAAACATTGGCAATTGTTGCATCACAAATCCGATGATGTTGATTTAAAATTAAAGCTTCGTTCCATTTTTGTTGTTTGGCAAACTGGGCTGCCATTGCATACAACTGGTAATTGTTGCTCTTAAGGTGAGAGAATGCATCGCAGGATTTCCAGCCATCTCCAAACAACCCGATATCCAATCCGTTTTCATTCACACTGAATTCCTTCTTTTCTATGGACCAGCATTGAATGAGATAATTGAATGCTGATGTTGGAGTTTCCCACATCCCCCCTTCTCCTTTAAATATAGTTATGCGTACTCTTGCCAGATCACTGCATTTGTTTTTTTTAGCTAATGTTATCACCTCCTGCTTCAAAAATGCATTTGAAAAATGTGCTGGAGCAGAAAAATAAAGTTGTGGCAAAGACTGGTTCAAACGATTCCAATGAAACTCCCACAAGGGCATGTCAGATTTACACAAACGGATTGTTTCAAACAACCCTTCTCCATATCTGAATGATCGGTTATCAGGATGAATACTCACTTCATCGCCCCTGTAAATTTTCCCGTTTAAGTTATAACTCAGCTGCATATATGAAAATGTAAAACGAAAATAAAGAAAGAGGCGACACTTTTCAGTATCGCCTCTGCGGTTGGTTTCGGTTAAATTCTTTAGTCTTCTATAAGATTGTGCTTTACAGCATATAAAATTAATCCTGCAGTTGAGCGGGCGCCGATTTTTGATTTGAGTTTATCACGAATCGCTTCAACGGTACGGGGACTCAGGTCAACAATATCAGCAATTTCTTTTGTACTCTTTTCTTCACACATCAATCGGAGGATATTAATTTCTTTATCATTGAGCTTTACATCATGCCCCATTACAGAATCTCCCTGACGTTTCATTTTTAAGCCATCAATCAAAGCTTTATTCGTGAGCGTGTTGAAGAAGTATTCCTGCTCATAGCAGGTTCTGATTGCCTCGTAAATCACCTCGCTATCAGAATTTTTGGTAAGGTAAGAGTTGGCTCCCAATTCCATCAGTTTCGTAATCATTGTATGTTCATCATGCATTGTGAGCATAATGATTTTGATTTCGGGGTATAACCGTTTTACTTCAGGTAAGGTGGCAATACCATCCATAATGGGCATCTGCACATCCAGCAGAATCACATCAGGTTGAATAGATTTGAGCATATTCAAAAGATGCATGCCATTATCTGCTTCAAAAATAACCTGGATATCTTTTTTCATACCCAAGGCCGTTTTTACGCCTGCACGGTAAAGTACATGATCGTCAGTTATTGCAACTTTGATAGTGTCTGTGGAGAGTTCGTTTGGTTTTACAGTTTTCATTACGTACATAGGATATGGGTTAAGAACGTATAACTTTTGTTTTCAAGAGTGCAAATTGGGAATAATTACTGAGTTTTTTATTGGTACTACTACCTGACTTTCGGATTGTGGTTTTTACGAAGTTATTCTACTCAATCATCCTGTTTCGCATTCCATATACGATTAATCCGGCAATTGTTTTTGCACCTACCTTGTTTTTCATGTTTTGACGGATAGTTTCAATGGTGCGTGGGCTTAAAAATACCAGTTTGGATATCTCTTCTGTTGTTTTATCCTCAGCCAGTAATTTTAATATCTGGATTTCCTTTTCAGAAAATTTAGTAATGTTTGGATAGAATTGCTTGACGGTCTTTTTATAGTTCAACTTCAGTAAAACCGCCTGATTCACCAATTCATTAAAGTAAAAATCCTCATTCATACAAGTGAGGATAGCATCATAAATTTCGTTGGGATCTGTAGTTTTAGTGAGATAAGCGTTTGCGCCCATTTCCATCATTTTACTCACCATCTGCTGATCGTCATACATACTTAGTACAACTATTTTAACTTCTTCATACTCCTTTCGAATGAGTTGAAGTGCATTTATGCCATCCAGTTCAGGCATTCTGATATCCATCAATAAAATATCGGGCTTTTTAATGGTGAGCTTATGCATCATATCTTTGCCATCTTCAGCTTCCCATATTAATTTGAGGTGAGCTCTGCCGCCCAGCGCCATTTTTATACCATCACGAAATATTTTGTGATCATCGGCTATGGCGAATTTAATGTTAGTTTCGAGAGACATGGGATATTGTGGTTTTTAGGTTACTGCAAATTAGCTTACTCCGGCCAAACTTCAAAGAATAAGAAGCTTAATTTAGTTGAGACCGTGCCATTACTTAATAAAAAGGCACTAATAATAAACGTTAAACTGTGTAGGTTTCTTAAAAAAAGGGCACTTTTGCTCTTGTTATTTCCTTTTCTTCAAGCTAATTTTATGACCCTGTCAATTATTTGATTGCTTTTAAAGCGGAAGTAGGAAAGGTTTACTGCAATCTGAAAACTATTTTCAAACTTGATATTAGCTCTTACACAATAATTCTAAAAAATCTTGCCGAGTGCTATTACTAAGTGTTTTCAATTATTCACATTTTTTGCACAAAGGACTTCTACTTAGTTAATTTCCCCAAAAAAAATCGTGTATTTTCAATTTATTACTTAGTAATTTTACGTAATTAATTTCGTAATATTGCTTTAGTCTTTTTACTTATTTATTGTAAAATAAAGTATAGTATTTTGATTATTAATAAGTTATGTATATTTCCAGCATTTATTCACATATAAAGCACTTGCATAGCACTCCAATTTTCAAAAATTTAGCTCCTTAAACTTAACTTCTAAACCTACAACTATGCAAAAGGAATTACTACAAAAGCCCCAGGTAGAAACCATCGGTAAACACATTGGCTACGAAGCCGGAGAAGAAATGGTAAAGCGTTTTTTCGACAAACATCCAGATCAAGCTCATGGTAACATTATGGGTAAATCTATTATTGAAAAAATTCTTGCTCAACCAGGATGTGTGGGTATCAGTTTTTTACCGGCATACAATGAAAATGGCGAACGTCAACTTGTTCTCGTTGGTCTTGACAATTTAGGATCTCCTATTTTACAATTCAACATGGTGAATGCAACTGGCAATATTGTTAGCGAAGAAGGTTTGGTTGCAGACAACTCAGTGAGAGGTTGGGGTGGCGCAGAAGAGCTGTAATTATTACATAGTTTGTTTACTTGATATTTCCATTTCTTCAGTATATATTTGAGCTCTAACAAAATAAGACTGATTGTATATAGAAGATATTGGAAGACTGTCATTTTTGATACCTGTACTGTATTTTTTGTTTAAGAAAAAATTAAACGAAAAAACAGTACAGGTTATTTTTTACTATACCGCCTTCTATATTATTCAGGAAGTTGTTTATTATACTATCAAATTTTACTTCTCTTCTTATTGGGGGTATGTATTTAATCTTCTGTTCGTTCCTGTTGAATTTCTCTTAATAACCAGCTTTTTCAAGCAAGTTTATAACAGTGAACGGTTTAAGGGGTTTATTACGATAATCAGACCTGTTTTTATTATTTTCTGGCTAGTCAACTCACTAATTTCTTCCGCGGAGGTTTTCAATTCTCTTACAATTACCGTTGAATCGCTGATCATTTTATTCTTTTCGATCCTTTATTTTTATGACCAGATGCAATTCCCAAAACACGCTTTCATTTATACACAACCGGCATTTTGGGGGGTAATTGGGTTTTTCATCTTTACCGCAGGCACCTTTTTTGTTTTCCTATACCGGCAAAGTTCCATCGGTATCGATGGATTTATAGATCAGTACATTTTTATTCATGTTGCTTTGTTGATAACACGTAATATATTTTTTTTAATTGCAATGTTGATAAAGCCCGTATCTTCTACGATACCTGATGTTACATAGTTATTACAAAGACAATATAAAAACCCATTATCGCACAAATGTTTTTTTTACAGGTCACAAACCCAAATAATGTAACCTATGTAGTGTACTTTGGTACATTTGGGATGCTGTTGCTTGCCATCGGTCTTATTGTATTTATTGTATTTCATCAGCGTAAGGTTATTTATTTTCAATTGCGGATGAAGAAAATGCAGGAAGATCAGCAGCAAATGATGCTGCAGGCCTCTATTCAAAGCCAGGAGGAAGAACGCCAACGCATTGCAGCAGATTTGCATGACGATGCCGGGCCTTTACTTGCTACCGTTCGCCTATACCTCAATGAAAACCTTATCCATCAGGATCAGGGAACCCAGCTCCAGAGTATTTATAACGCCAAGCAAATCATTGACGATACGATTCAGTTAATCAGAAATATGTCGCATAGCTTAATTCCACCAACACTCAAAAATTTTGGTTTGGAAAGTGCCGTGAATGATATGTTTCAGAAAATTAATGGGAGCGGGTCAATAAGTGCAAGCGCCCGTTTTCATGATTATAAAAGACGTTTAAAACTGGAATATGAGTTGTCTATTTTTAGAGTATTACAGGAATTGGTAAACAATACCCTCAAACACAGTCATGCCAGTTTCATTCATCTTACACAAAACAAAACAGAACAACACATTTATATTCGGATGCACCATGATGGTGAAGGAATGACCCAAACTGAATACGAAAAGCTAAGGGATACGCCTCATGGCATGGGATTAAAAAATATTCATAGCCGGGTTAAAATATTAAACTCAAAAATTCTTTTTGAAAAAGACTCTTCCAATACTTATTATAAAGTAACCATTGAGATTCCTATTGATGCGATTTTATGATGACTAAAAAGGTTTAACTTTACAGCACTGATCATATATGAGTCAAATAAAAGTAGCCATAGCCGATGACCACCAAATATTCAGAAAAGGAGTAATTCTTTCACTGAGGTCTTATGCCAATATAAAATTTGTTTTAGAAGCAGAAAACGGTGATGAGCTTTTAGCTGGTTTAGCAGAAGCCCAGCCAGATGTCATTCTTATGGACCTTCGCATGCCTGGTAAAGACGGTATTGAAACAACTAAAGCGGTGAACAAAATGTTCCCTCAGATGCATGTGCTCGTGTTGACGATGTACGAAGATGAACGCTTTGTAACGCACTTGATGGAGAATGGAGCAAATGGATATTTACTTAAAAGCTCAGATCCTGCGGAAATCAAAAAAGCCATACTTGAAGTTTTTACAAAAGGCTACTATCTCAACAATTTTGTAAATCGTATCCTTCTAAAAAAATCTCATAATAAGGCCAAAGCAATTCCAACATTAAACAGTGAAATACAAATATCAGACAAAGAGAAGCAGGTAATCAGGCTTCTATGTATGGAATACACTGCGCAGGAAATTGCAAAAGAAATGGAAATTAGTCCTCGTACGGTTGAAGCAATAAAAGACAGGCTGATGGAACGCTTTGGAGTAAAAAACTCTGTTGGTCTTGTGTTCTTTGCGATGAAAAATTCATTGATAGATTAAGCATTAATCTAAATCCACCTGTATATAATCGTATAAAAGAGATTCTTTTAGAAGATTCATCATGTATTTAGACAACTTGGGATTAATTGTCTCTAATCTTTTCAAATCCTGGATACCCATTTCATATGCTGCCTTCATGGCCTTCTCATCATTTCCCAATTCAATAATGGTGTTTTCTTCATTTTTCATCCTATCTGTCTGCAGATCTTTAAAATCATCCAGCAAAAGAATAGGCCGGGCTATTGCATACCAGTAAGGAAGAAATTCTTTTACCCATGAATCTGTAACATCAAGATCTACTAATGTAAATAAAAAGCTATCCGACCGGGCAAGAGCTTTATGCTTTGTCTCAAACTCAAAATGTTTTGGTTTTTCTCCCATAAATAAAGCAAACAAATCATCAGCAAGATTTTTTTGCTTTATTTTATTCTTCATCAAATTATGCATTTCTCCAATAAAAGCAGGAAAGCTTAACAGTCCATGCTCATACTGCATAAATTTATCAAACCCAAACTCCATTAATGAAACATGCTCATCTGATAACAAATCATTTTCAGACACACCAAGTTTGAATGCCAGGTCATAGATAAGAGGGATTGTTAAAAAGCCAAAACCTGCTGATATGTATATCCGTTTATTTTTCCAAAACAGATTATCAGATGGAACAGGGCGTTCATTAGCAAAAAAATCAGCAACCCTAGTACTGACCCCTAGATTTTCCTGTAATTTTTTTGAGGTTATAACCATTCGGCTTCATTTTGATTGTATCCGGAATTACAGTTAACTGAGAGTTTCTGCGAGTTATTATAGCAGCTGCAGAGTCAGTAATTACCTTTAATAAATCAGGTCTTTTAAGATAGAAACTGTAACTCCGGTTAAATTCATTTCTGGTTGTTTGGTGTAACTGAAATACCTTCAAAAAATAGGAGGCATTTTCAACAGGTAATTTTAAAGCCGTATCTTTTATTGCCCGTTCACCATTCATTGCATCAGTGATAAGTATGTCTATCAGTAAAGCCTGCATTTTCTGGGGCTTCATAATTCCTTCTGGTATCTTATTTTTATCGGAGCATGAAATAAAAAAAATAAGAACCCCAATAAACATCAGACCGGATCTCATTTCAACTCCTGTTTATATTTGTTAGAATTACTTACATCAAGCCGGCTCAATATTTCCACAATTCTTGACTTATCCTGGGGAGGCGCTTTTTTAAAAATATTAATCAATTCATCCGCCTTGCCTAACATAAAAAACTGCACAATCATCAGATTCGGGGTTTCCCTGTTCAGGTTATCCATATACACCAATGCATTTAGAATTTCTGCCCTGGCTGCATTCTCATCTTCATACATAACATCTAATCCTCTTCGGTAATAGTTGTAATAGATGTCATGAATAACCGCATATCGGTTATTGATAAGGTTCTCCGCAAGCCAGTACCTGTTACGATTATTATTTTCAAACGACTTCCACCCTGATATCTTTGTAGCATCAGGTGCATTGTTAACAATATTCAGGGCTTTTTGAAAAAGCATTTCACCCCCTTTTATTGAAAAAGAATCATAATCAAAGCCAAGTATGATATAAGCATAATAGGCTATTACAGCCGTAAGGTTTGAAACCAAGGGGTCAGTTCCTGAAATTCGGTTCTCATTAAATTCCATCGGTTGCGATTCAACATACCTGAAATCAAAATTAGGATCCTGAAAATTTATAATAGGTGATACATAGGAAGTTGAGTAAACAGGGCGTGCTACCTGAATGGTAATGCTTGCTGAAAAAATATTGGGTTCGGGCATTTGTTGCAGTGTGATCAGGAACTGGCAGTTGATCTTTTCATTTGGTTTGAAATTATCATTTCCCCATTTCCGGTTATTCAGAAAATTAGTAAGTGATGTTTCAAGTGTGCGAAAAATTTTCCGATCAACAGTTGAAGGTATTTGATTGTCCACAACCCTTACTCGTGCATTTAACTCCTGTGCAGAAATACTTGAGTAAGTAAAAATATAAATCAGTAAAATATAAAGCATCCTATTCATTCATCATCATTTTAATTGTATCGGCAATATCGTTTGCAACGTCTGTCTTACTCTTCAAAGGAAACGAATATTCATTTCCTTTCTTATCATATATGCTGATTTTATTTGTATCAGCCCCAAAACCAGCACCTTTATCTTTCAAAGAGTTCAATACAATCATATCTGCATTTTTTGATTTTAATTTATCAAGTGCATACTCTTGTTCATTATTTGTTTCCAACGCAAATCCAACAAGCCATTGACCAGGCTTTTTGATATTGCCCAGGCTACCCAGTATATCTGTAGTTTTTTTTAACTCGATTACTAAAGATGATTCGGTTTTTTTTATTTTCTGATCAGCTTTCACTAAGGGTGTATAATCGGCAACTGCTGCAGACATAATCGCAATGTTACAATGATGAAAATACTCCATAGAAGAATTATACATTTCCTCTGCATTATTAACTCTTATCAGCTTAGCAGGTTGAATACTGATTTGTTGTGTTGTGGGGCCAAGAATAAGTATAACATCAGCTCCTCTTATCGTTAACTCCCCTGCTAATGCTATTCCCATTTTCCCGCTTGAATGATTTCCAATAAACCGAACGGGATCGATTGCTTCATAGGTTGGCCCGGCTGTTATCAGAATTCTTTTTCCGGCAAAGTCATTCCTGCTCAAAAAAAACCGTTCTACTCTTTGAAGGATCTCTTCAGGCTCAGCCATTCTTCCTTCTCCCGTTAATCCACTTGCTAATTCACCAGACTCAACCGGAAGCACAATATTCCCATAAGAGTGCAATACATCAATATTTTTTTTTGTAGCCGGGTGCTTCCACATATCCTCATCCATTGCAGGGGCAAGGATTACAGGGCTTGTTGCAGATAAATAAACTGCAAGCAATAAGTTATCACACAAACCATTGGCCATTTTGGCTAATGTGTTACAACTAAGTGGCGCAATAAGGATGACATCAGCCCATCGTCCTAATTCAACATGATTGGCCCAGCTATTTTCTTCAAATAAATCAAGTAGTACTTTGTTTTTTGAGAGGGTTGATAAAACAAGTGGTGAAACAAAATCTTTTGCTGCTGTGGTCATGATCACTTTAACCTCTGCCCCTTCCTTAATCAACAAACGAAGAAGCAAGATTGATTTATAGGCAGCAATACTGCCGGTAACTCCCAATACTATTTTTTTCCCTTTGAGTATCATGTATAACTGTAAAATAGAATAATTTATTTAATTAATAAACAGCAATGGCGGCCAATGGCCGCCATTAGGTAAATAACTATTTATTATTATATAAACAAGTCGTTATCAGCACGACGGTGATATACCTTATCGTCCATAAACTCCTGTGTTGCAAGTAATGCAGGATTAGGCATTCGCTCATACGCTTTTGAAATCTCGATCTGCTCTTTATTTTCATGAATTTCTTCAAGACTATCGGTATGACTTGCAAATTCCTCCAGTTTATTATGCAACTCCTCTTTAAGAGAAATGTTAATTTGGTTGGCACGTTTTGCAACTACAGCTATTGATTCATAAAGATTTCCTGTTTTAGCTTTTAAATCTGCAACATTCTTTGTTTCAACCACACTGCTTGTATTTGCACTAACTTTTCTTATCAGTCTGCTCATTTGTAATTGATTTTATATTGTTTTTAGAAAGATTAAAATACTTTTCTGCGTCTTTTAAAAATTTACTCTCTGGGAAACGATCAACGAAATCATAGTACTCCTCTACTACTTTCTCAAACCGTTCTTTCTGCTTTTCTTCAACACTCATTCCGGCATATTGAAAATATGATTTAATGATCATGAATTTATATTCATCTGCCTTTTTTGATTCAGGGTATCGGTTTAACAATGTTGTAAATGTTATTGCCGATGCTCTGTATGAACCAACATTATAATATAATTCTGCACTTTTGAAGTCCTTTATTTCCAACTTCTCATAAGATTGTTCAATGATCTTTTTAGCTTCCTCTGCTTTTGTTGACTCAGGATAATTATTCAGATGAGCCTGCATAAATCCTATTGCTTTTTCTGTAGCTGTTTGATCAAGCTCAACCCTGGGCGATTGTTTAAAGAAGCAAAAAGCCCGCATATAATCTGCTTCTGCTGCTCTTTGACTTTTAGGGAATGCGTCAATAAAACCCTTAAACAGGTTTTCAGCATTCATATAATCTTCCTGGTAAAAGGCACAATATGCGTATTTATAATAAAGATCTTCAAACCTTGGATCGTTCCTCAACAATGGAAACAGATCTTCATATAAAATTTGAGCCTTATTATACTTCTTATTTGCATAATACTGCTCAGCCATACCTAATTTGTATTCAACGTCTTTACTCTTGAGGATCTTGGTAACAGTGTTTTTGCTGCATCCTGCAAGGACAAATAAAGCAATAAAAATAAATATCAGTCTTGTTCTACAATTCATAAAAGCCAGCGAAGTTAAGATTTTCGGGCAAATTAACCTTATCATTTTTGTAAAGCTGAAAAGACCGGTTAATCTTTTCATAAAGAAAAGCCTCCCAAAAAAGGGAGGCTTTTTATACGCAGTTAACTTGATTTTACTGTTTTTGTTCTACACGAAGTTCAACAACTGAAGGATCACCTTCATGACAATCGTATTGTGCAACAACACGATCAGCACTAATACCTTGAACTTCAACCAGATATTTAACAATTGCATCTACACGTTTTTGTCCCAATGACTGACCAGATTTGCTCTTAGCAGCGCTACCGCAAACGATCAATTTACAAAGAGGATTACCACGTAAAGATGAAGCTACACTTCCTACTAAAGCCTTGCCTTCCGCACTTAATGAGCTTGAGTTACCAGTGAAATTGATACTTGGAAGATCAACCAAGTTACACTTAGGTTCTTCAGGTACACGGTTCTTACAGCACTCAGGATCAGGACACTTACCAACACCATCAGCATCAACTGGCTGACACTGTGTAGGAGTAATCAATTCTTTATCCTTACAATCAGGAACACCATCACCATCAGTATCACGGGCTACACCATGTGTATCAACCGGACAACCAGCTGGGGTATTAGGTTCATTATCAAACTGATCAGTTACACCATCGCCATCAGCATCATCCAAAACTGGTTTTGGCAGCTTCATATGGCGAGGGGCATTTAATTCGTTGTAAGCATAATCCAAAGGATTCAACCACCAAAGCGGTTCAACAGCTTTAGAACCAAGGCTATAATTTAAATTCACATTTGTATAATGCCACGCATCGAAATCACGGGTTAAAACAGCATCTCCTAAAGACGCTTCCTGCCAACGCTGACCATCTAATAAGTCATCATTTGTCCAGGTAAGAATTTCTTCAAGACCTAAACTGAAACGCCTGCTTAATTTAAATGCTATACCAAAACCAGCCTGTACTGTAGGTTTAAAAGTCATATCAAACAACTTAGGACGGCGTAATTGATGTCCATCAGCTGCACTTTCGTATACTTTGTCCATCCCAGCTCTCAGGTCACGTAAAATGTCACTCCTGTTTTTGGTTGATATTGCATATTTGCTATATACAGAACGGAAAAGTGCGGTATACGGTAAACCTGCTGCATCAAAGGCATCAACCTTTGATTCGTATATCATACCACCAACACCACCAATACCATATACCACAAAACTTGTCTTAGCTTTATGGAACCGGATATTATTTAATGTAATGATACCCTGCAGTGCAAGTTGGTGAGATACCGTTCTGTAGTTATAGTAAACAGGATCGCCTAATAAGTTGCCCATTGGGTAAGGCAGGAATCCGTTTGTACTCTGTAATTGACGAAGATTACCGCTGTTGGGTGGGCTTTGAGTGTTAACCGGAGCAATATAGCTCTTTGCCCAAGCCGGATTTTTAGCATAATTAAACGCAGGCAACCAGTTCATTCCTTTTGCAATACCGCCGCTATAAGCAAGTCTTGCAGAGAATATATAACCAAATGCCTTTCTAACAGTTGCACCCCATCCAATTTGAGGAATGCGTGCACTTACGTCTCCGCTAATAGCTACATTACCTACACTTAAACCAATTTCCCACTGATTGCGGGGTTTTGCAGGGAAGGGGTATTGGTTTTGTAAAAATTCATTGTGCTGAGATTGACTCTTTTTGGGGATGAGCGAAGAATCCTTCCAATCGTACTGTGCGTACAGATCTGTAAAAAGAAGACATAGGGCCCCCAAAATAAGGGTGTACTTTTTGCTTGCCATAGTTGTTGTATTAAGTTTCGAAATTTCCTGATGATTATTGCAAAAATAGAGATCAGTTATTAAAAAGCAAATTTTTTATAGTTTATTTACCATCTAAATCTCCTCTGAGACCTATTTACTCCAAAAAGTGCTGCATTTACTTTAAATTAAAATGAAAACTATTCATTTGATGTAAATTGCCGGCACATGAACTCTTCTCAGCATATTCAGGAACTGGTTAAAACCGAATTACAAGAATTTGAAGAAAAATTTAAAATGGCGGTTAAAAGCAGGGTTTCTTTACTCGATCGCATAATGCAATACATCATCAAGCGGAAAGGTAAGCAAGTTCGGCCTATGTTTGTTTTTTTAAGCGCAAAACTTTTTGGACCTGTTACAGAAAACACACACCGGGCGGCTGCATTAGTAGAACTTCTTCATACCGCAACATTGGTACACGATGATGTTGTTGATGAATCGATGGAAAGAAGGGGCTTTTTTTCAATCAACGCATTATGGAAAAATAAAATCGCCGTTCTTGTCGGCGATTATCTTTTATCTAAAGGTCTTTTGCTTTCTTTAAAGCACAATGATTTCAATACACTCAAAATCTTATCAGAAGCAGTTGAAAAAATGAGCGAAGGTGAGTTGCTTCAAATAGAAAAAACGAGAAAACTGAACCTGAGTGAAGAGGTGTATTTTGATATCATTACTAATAAAACCGCTTCACTCTTATCATCTGCTTGTGCCGCTGGTACATGGTCAACTACGAATGATCATCATAAAACAGAACAAATGAAACTTTTTGGAGAAAAAGCCGGCATTGCTTTTCAGATTAAAGATGATTTGTTTGATTACGGAAGCGAATCAATTGGCAAACCAACCGGTAACGACATTAAAGAAAAAAAACTGACACTGCCTTTGATTTATACTTTAAACACAGTAAGCAAGGAAAAGAAAAGAGAATTGATTTACATTCTGAAAAACGAAAACAGACATAAAAAATATGTACAACAGGTAATTGAAGAGGTAATAAGAACGGGGGGTATAACTTATGCTACCGAAAAAATGAATCGTTACCGAGACGAAGCAATTGCCGTATTGCATCAGTTTCCTGAAAATGAAATAAGAAATGGATTAGAAGCATTGGTGCGTTTTACAACCGACAGAAAATATTAATGCATGCAAAAAAGATGGACCATTTTGCAGGCTGATTATATTAAAACCGAAGCTCTTGCAAAGGAGTTGAACATACACCCAATAATCTGCAAAATGCTTGTTCAACGTGGTATAGAAACATTTGATGAGGCAAGAAATTTTTTTCGTCCCCAACTAAAAGAATTGCA
Source organism: Lacibacter sp. (assembly GCA_046593655.1). Lineage (GTDB taxonomy): Bacteria > Bacteroidota > Bacteroidia > Chitinophagales > Chitinophagaceae > Lacibacter. Next base: position 15,246 of record JBKJNM010000056.1, read on the forward strand.
TGATCCATGGCTAATGAAAGATATGCACCTTGCCACGGAAAGAGTAATACATGCTTTTGAACACAAAGAAAAAATTCTGGTTTTTGGTGATTATGATGTGGATGGCACAACCAGTGTTGCCTGTATGCATCAATTCATTGTTTCTGTTTACGAAAAAGAGCTCACCGATTTTTATATCCCCCATCGTTACAGAGAAGGCTATGGCGTTTCAAAGCAAGGTATTGATTATGCAAAAGAGAATGGCTTTACTTTAATTATTTCCCTCGATTGCGGCATTAAATCGGTTGAGCTCATTGCTTATGCAAAAGAACTGGGTATTGATTTTATTGTTTGTGATCATCATCTCCCCGATTCAATTTTACCTCCTGCAATTGCGGTCCTTAATCCAAAACAAAAAGATTGCAACTATCCTTACAAAGAATTGTGTGGTTGTGGTGTTGGGTTTAAACTGATCTCTGCTCTTGGCCAGAAATTAAATATTGAAGAAGAAAAAATTTATTGTTACCTCGACCTGGTTGCAACTGCCATAGCAGCTGATATTGTTCCTTTAACAGGTGAAAACAGGATCCTTGCATTTCATGGCCTCAAACAAGTTAACAGCAGCCCGTCGAATGGTATAAAAGCGTTGATGTTTTTAAGCAAGGCTGAAAGAGAAATGCATATTACCAACCTGGTGTTTATGATTGCTCCACGGGTAAATGCTGCAGGCAGGATGGATGATGCAAAAAAAGCTGTACAGATGTTTATTGCCGGCACATATGAAGAAGCTTTAGAATATGCTGAAATGTTACATGCTGATAATGATGAACGAAAAGAAGCTGATGCGTCAATTACAGAAGAGGCTTTAGCCATCATTAGTAAGGATGAAAAATTACAAATAAAAAAAACAACAGTTCTGTTTCAACCGCATTGGCATAAAGGAGTGGTTGGTATAGTTGCCTCCCGTTTAACTGAACATTATTACCGGCCTACAATTGTGCTGACACAAAGTGGCGATTATGCTGCAGGCAGTGCCAGGAGTGTAACTGGCTTTGATTTATATGAAGCTGTTCATGCATGCAGAGAACATCTACTTGGTTATGGCGGTCATTTTGCTGCCGCAGGACTAACATTGTTACCTCAAAACATTGAGGCTTTTACAAATGCATTTGAAAAAGTAGTTGAGCAAACCATTACTCCTGAACAACTGATACCGGAAATTGTAATTGATGCAGAACTTTCATTTGCAGATATTCGACAGGGGTTTTTCAACATCATCAAACAAATAGAACCGTTTGGCCCTGAAAACATGCGCCCTGTTTTTATATCACGAAACGTAACAGATACAGGTTACAGCAAAATTGTAAAAGAACAGCATCTTCGTTTAGTGGTAAAACAAAATGATGTAACCTTAACAGGAATTATTTTCAGGGCAGCCCACCTGCTGCCGATTGTACAAAATGGCCCGTTTGATGTTGTTTATACCATTGATGAAAATGAATGGAATGGAACTACTACCCTTCAACTTAAAGTAATTGATATAAGACCTTCTAACGTTTGAAGCTACTGCAACAAATACAATACTTTTTTTACATTGCTACCAATTGGGGAATCAGGGTAGGTTTCTTTACGCTGAAAGAAGAAATCAAAGGTGAAAAGAAATATAATATCAATACAACATCTTACCATAATCTTTCCCGTTTTCAAATTACCGGCAGCCAGCTTAAACATGCAACAGAATATATGCCGGTGAATTATTTTACAATTGAACAATTGCTTTTTAATCTGCCTTCAAATGCAAAGCAAGGTGCATTTCTTGATATTGGCTGCGGCAAAGGTAGAGGCCTGTGTGTGGCTGCTGCATTTGGTTTCAACAAAGTTGTTGGAATTGATTTTGCAAAAGAAATGATTGATAGAGCAGAAATAAACCTGATACAAACAAAAATAGTATATCCCAATATTCAATATCTAGTACTATGGAAAGATATCAGCAATTTTGACATTGAAAAAGATGTGAGTACTGTTTTTTTGTTTAATCCGTTTGATGAAATATTGATGCGAATTGTTATACATAAAATTAATGCTTCCCTAAAAAATCATCCCCGCACTTTCTATGTATTATATGCCAGCCCAAAACATGAAGAGTTGTTTTTTGCAGAGGGTTATGATGTGCTTTACCGTGTAAAAAAGCTGAATTACCTGGAAGGTATCATATTAAAAGCCCCGACAATACCTGTAGGTTAAGAAATGTTTTTCATGATGTTAATAAATATTTAATTGCACTTATTCAAAAGCGGGTGCTGATTAGTATTACATTTATCACTCCAAAATCCTCCCGATTAATCCGATCCCATTTCCTTCCATATTTATTATTAGAAAGTAAACAATTGTTACAATGAGAAAAATTCAACTATTGTTGGCTTTCATTTTTTTGCATGCAATCGGTAAAACAGCTAATTAGCAGATGGTCATTAGTTCGGTGTATGGTGCTGGTGGAAATACAGGCGTCACGTACACATGATTTTATTGAACTCTTCAACAGGGGTACACCTCCAGTTTCTTTATCTGGTTGGTCTTTACAATATGCAAGCGCAATAGGTACGGGAAATTTTGATTTCATTTTAATGATTTCTGCAACATCTATAACAGAAAAAATCACATTGAGAGTGGTAGATATCCACGGACATGTTGTAGAGCTGAGAGTTTACAGCAGTGCAAACCAAACTGTAAAACTGGGCAATCAGTACCATTCCGGTTTTTACTTTGTAGAAATCCTGCAAGGAAAAGAGAAGAAAGTATTGAAACTGATCAAACTATAAGTTGTTTATACAGTTAATTGTAGGGCGGGCTGAGATATTCAGCCCGCAGTTTTTCATTTGGACAGTCAAAGGCCCTTCTAACCTTTGAAAAATATCTAAAATAACCCGTTGAAATGCTTGGCTGGCAGGGCTTGTTCCCCTACCTTTGCAGCCCCAAATCTGTATTGGCAGATTATCCGACGTTACAGTCAGATTCCAATGGGCAAACCCAATTATTAATTTTTAAATCACAAACTGTAATGAACAATTACGAAATGATGGTGATTTTTACCCCTGTTCTGTCTGACGAAGAGTTTAAGGCAGCACAAAAACGCTACACCGATCTGCTGGCTGCTAATGGCGGCGAAGTGGTGTACAGCAATCCCTGGGGTTTAAAATCTCTCGCTTATCCAATCGAGAAAAAAACAACTGGAATTTACTGGGTCATTGAATACGCAGCTGCGTCAGATTTTAACGCCAAGCTGAATATTCAACTCCACCGTGATGAGCAAGTGCTCCGTCACATGTACACTGCACTCGACAAATACGCCGTTGAGTACAATTACAAAAAGAAAAATGGCGTTCCTACTGGCAATCAAAAAGCGGAGGCTTAAGTTATGGCAAAGAATGAAATCAAATACCTTACGGCCATCAAAACTGAGAAGCCTAAGAAGAAGTACTGCCGTTTTAAGAAGTACGGTATCCGTTACATTGACTACAAAGACATTGAGTTCCTGAAAAAATTCGTGAACGATCAGGGTAAGATTCTTCCCCGCCGTTTAACAGGTAATTCACTTAAGTATCAGCGTAAGTTATCAGATGCAGTAAAAAAGGCCCGTCAAATGGCATTGTTACCATACGTAACAGATTTATTGAAATAAGCAAATTAGTAACCTTTCCCTAACTCCCGCTTAAATGGGAAGACAGTTGAAACAACTGGGTTTCGGAAACTAAAAAACAAAACAATGGACGTTATTTTAATTCAGGATGTAAACACACTTGGTGGAAAAAACGAAGTGGTGAAAGTAAAGAACGGTTATGGCCGTAATTTTTTAATTCCTCAAAAGGTAGCTGTTGAAGCTTCTCCTTCTAACCTAAAGCAGTTAGCTGAGCGGTTGAAAGTACAGAAGAAGAAAGAAGATGCAATGCTGGCTGAACTTAAATCAGTCATTGCAAAATTAACTGAAGCTCCTGTAAAGCTTACTGCTAAAACAGGAACCAGCGGCAAGATCTTTGGCAGCATTACTACCGTCATGATTGCCCGTGCTATCCGTGAGCAAAAAGGTTACGAAATTGATCGCCGTAAGATTCACATCATTGACGAAGTAAAAGAACTCGGTATTCACAAAGCAAAAGTTGATTTTGCAAATGGTAACGAAGCTGAGATTGAATTAGATGTTGTAGCTGAAGCATAATTTTTCAACTTTGTATATGAGCCGCCCGATGAATCGGGCGGTTTTTTTGTTGCTTATCTTAACAGAAGTATGCGGAAGTTTATTTTTTGCTTGTACTTTCGATGTTGAACAACCGAAACAAAATGATTTACTCCGGGATTATAGCGGGCACCATGAAATGGGGTGTATGGGGAGCAAAATTTACTACAGCTGCATATGAGCAGATCATCAAAGACTGTATTGCATTTGGCGTAACCACTTTTGATCATGCTGATATTTATGGCGACTATACCACCGAAGCAGAGTTTGGAAAAGTATTGCAACAGGCACCTTCCTTAAGGCAACAGATGCAGTTGATCAGCAAATGCGGCATTCAAATGGTTTCAGTAAATCGTCCCCGGCACATTATAAAATCATACAATACTTCTTATCAGCATATCATTGCATCGGTTGAAATATCATTGAGAAATCTATCAACTGATTATCTTGACTGTTTGCTGATTCACCGCCCGGACCCATTGTTTCATGCAGATGAAGTAGCAAAAGCATTTGTCCAATTAAAAGAACAGGGAAAGGTGTTACAGTTTGGTGTTTCCAATTTTAGAAAATGGCAAACAGATTTGTTGAACAGTCGGTTTAAAGTTGAAGTAAACCAGATAGAATGTTCTGTATTGCGTCTTGAACCCTTTGTTGATGGAACTCTCGATCATTGTCAGCAACATCAGATCACGCCTATGGCATGGAGCCCTTTAGGCGGTGGTAATATCTTTGCTGATATGGAAGATGAACGCAATGTGCGTGTAATCGCTGTTGCAAGTTTTCTTGCAGAAAAATATCATTCCACTGCTGACATCATTTTATTGAGTTGGTTATTAGCACATCCTTCAGGAATTCTTCCAGTTTTAGGTACATCAAAAGCCGAACGTGTAAAAGATGCAGTAGCTGCTACACAAATAAAACTTGAACGGGAAGAATGGTTCATGCTTTGGCGTGCAAGTACCGGCAAAGAAGTAGCCTGATCATTTCTTTACACACATCACCACTAAATAACGGTTACAAAATCCATAACGCATGGTAGAATAGATTCGTTTTAGCAATGAAGCTGGGTGTGTGAAATAATAAAGCAATAAATTTTTCCTTAACTCTTCTGAACGTTTTTCTTTTTTATTCAACACCGCAAAAAGAGAAAACGGCTGTACCTGGATCATTTTCTGTTGAAGGACAAATCCATTTGCAGAAAGCAGTTGTTCAAAACTTCTTTCTGTAAAATCATTGAGATGATAAGGATTCGCATCAAGAGATGGTGTAACAGGAACAGAACAAATCAGCTTTCCTTCTTTTTTCAAAATATGGTGCAGGTATTTGATAAACTCGGCAGGGCTTGGAAGGTGTTCAATGGTTTCAAGTGAAATGATGGTATCATAAAAATGCTGTTCTCCAAAATTCATCGCATCAGCTTCAAAAAAAGAAATCAACGGATGAGCATACCTAAGCTTTGCATAAGCGATACTGGCGTCATCAATATCAACAGCTGTTATTGATTGCAAGCTACTTCCCTTTTCTGTTGCAATGGCATACGCACCATACCCTGCTCCGCAAGCCATATCAAGCACCTTACCGCCACTAATAAACGAAGCAGCGAACCTGTAACGATCAGTGTGCAGCTTCACTGTTTCGGCCGCCCATTTCTGTGATTGATCCATTTCATCCGGCACAATCCGTTCAAGAGAATGCAACTCCATTCATTTTTATTTTAAAAATAGGTAAAGAAACTTTTACCTTAACGCAGTTTATAAAACAACCTGCAGATAGTAACTTTGGCCACTTCATGAAAAGAACAAACATACTGCTTCTCTTTGCACTTCTCATGCTGGTATATTGTTGCGCCATTCCTGTTGATGTAATGGATGCTGATGCATCGCAGTATGCAGCTATGAGCAGGGAAATGAAAGAAAGCGGCAGTTATCTCCAGGTGTATGAGCAGGGAAACGATTATTTAGACAAACCTCCTTTTTTGTTTTGGGTGAGCAGCGTTTCCATGTTAATGTTTGGAGAAAATAATTTTGGATTTAAGTTCCCTTCTATCCTCTTTGCCATCCTTGCCATTTTTGCCACCTATCGTTTTGCACGATTATTTTACGATCATACTATTGCACTTCTTTCTGCTATTGTATTGGCAAGTTGCCAGGCTTTTTTTTTAATAACAAACGACATTCGTACCGATACCATATTAATGAGCTGGGTCATTATTGCATTATGGCAACTGTCTGTATGGATGCAATCGAACAAAACTATTCATTTTTTATTCGGCTGTGCTGCCATCGGCGCCGGTATGGTCACCAAAGGGCCCATTGCTTTATTCGTTCCCATTTTTGCTTTTGGTAGTCACTTTTTACTGCAACGGAAATTTAGTTACTTGTTTAAACCTGTTTATCTCTTAGGCTTGTTAGTGATAGCGGTTGTGTTAATTCCCATGAGTATAGGCTTATATCAACAGTTTGATCTGCATCCGGAGAAAACAGTCAATGGATTAAAAAATGTATCGGGGTTAAAATTCTTTTACTGGACCCAAAGCTTTGGCCGCATTACCGGTGAAAATGCATGGAACAACAATGCGCCCTTCAGCTTCCTGTTCGAAAATTTATTGTGGGGTATGTTACCATGGACCTTGTTTTTTGTTGCAGGTTTGTTGCATGATCTTGTGCAGATCATCCGCAAGAAATTGCATGTAGCTGCCAACGAAGAATTCATTATAACAGGAGGATTTGTATTGACCTATTGTTCTTTAGCCATTTCAAAATATCAACTGCCGCATTATATCTATGTGGTATTGCCACTTATTGCCATCAGCACAGCAAAAATGATCTATGCCATTTTCTGGCAGAACAAATTGCCGGTACTGAAAAGGATCCTTATCCCTTTACAATGGTTTGTTATAGCTGTATTACTCGTTGCACCTGTGTTGTTTTTAATTTATGCCATCCCTTCAAAAAATATCTGGCCATGGTTGATTCCTGTTGTTGCCGGAATTGCTTTGTTGATCTTATTGATGAACAAAAAAATAAAACAAAAACTATTCAGCATTTCGCTGGCAATGATCATTTGTTTCAATTTGTTTTTATCGCTGTGGTTTTATCCCAACGTATTGCAATACCAGGCAGGAAGTGTGGTTGGCAGATATATTACTGAACAGAAAATTGAACGTGGAAACTTTTTTATGTTTCGGGTTACAGGCATTGCTGAATCCATTCACTTCTACAGCAAACGCATTGTAAAAGCGGTTGATCGTATTGATTCACTTCCATCAAACACGTACCTGCTTACACTGGACAGTGGGTTAGAGCATATCAAAACAAGTGGACGGGCTTTTGAAATTGTAAAGCAGGGAAAAGATTTTCATGTAACTGCTTTAACCGGTAAGTTTTTAAATTACAAAACAAGAGATGAACAGGGAAACAGATACTATGTAGTAAAATTGAAGTAGCTTTTTATTTAAACAGGTTGTACCGAAGGATACACCAGATAGCTCTGAACCCATCTTTCCAGTTGATCTTTTTTCCTTCAGCATAAGTTCTTCCATAATAAGAAATCCCCACTTCATAAATACGGATATTTGGTTGGCGTGAGATCTTAGCGGTTACTTCCGGTTCAAAACCGAAACGGGTTTCTTTTAAAGGAATGGATTGAATGATCTCTCTGCGGAATAATTTGTAACATGTTTCCATATCTGTAAGGTTGAGATTGGTAAACATATTGGAGAGTGTGGTTAATATTTTATTACCGATGCTATGCCAGAAAAATAAAATACGGTGTGCATTTCCTCCCATAAAACGGGAGCCATACACCACATCAGCAAATCCATCTAATACCGGTCTTAATAAAACATTATACTCTTCGGGATCATATTCCAAATCAGCATCCTGGATAATCACGAGCTCACCGGTTGCTCTTTGAATACCGGTATGCAAAGCAGCTCCCTTCCCTTTATTCACTTCATGATTGTGTAAGACAATATTCAAAGTTGACTGTTGAATATATCGTTCAATTGCTGCTTTTGTATCATCTGTACTGCAATCATTGACAATGATTACTTCTTTTTGAATATCGTTCAAGAGATGAACAGCCGATACCTTATCTAAAATTAAATGAATCGTCCTTGCTTCATTATAAGCCGGAATAATAATAGATAGTTTTGAAATTGCCATGAATCGCAGTTCGGTTTTGAAGCTGCAATTTTACTGAATAATTGCGGCGTGTGGGTTATTTATTTCATTCTTTGTACCGGAACAGGAATTGCTTCTTTTTAATGGAAAGCACAAATCGTTTGGCCCTGATGAGTTCGCCATCAAGTTGGGCGGGTAATTCCTTATCACATTCAATTACAAAGTCTGTTCCGGTTATATGTTGTACAAAAGGAAAATGCAGATGTTTCCCTTTTTCAATTTTAGGTAAATAGAAAAAACGTTGCAGAACCGATAAGGGCTTTACAAGAACAAGATCGAGCAACTCATCATTTACTCTCGCCTTTGGTGAAACATGAAAACCTCCACCCGTTCTCGATGAATTATTGATCATCACCAACAAAAACTTTTCATCTGCACGAAATTGATCTCCTGATATTTTAAAGGATGATTCTCTGAAAGAAAGGATCTCTTTTAATACTACGAGGTAATAACCGATATGACCGCCAACTAAGCGGATCGTTTTCATCGACTGCAACACTTCCCCATCAAACCCAATCCCAACTCCGTTGATGAATAACTCATCATTGCAGGAAGCTGCATCAACCAGTTGCGGGCATGATTGCAATACTATATCGAATTGCTCCTCAGCCGAACAATCACCATAAAGCTTCCATGCAAAATCATTGCCTGTTCCACCTTTGAAGATGGCTAAGGGTATATCAATAGACGGATAATGATTCATAAAATAGTTCATGGTTCCATCTCCACCAATGATCCAAACATCTGTAAACCCTTCAAATGAACCTGGCCATTGATCAATAAAGAGTTCATGATCTAATTGTTTTCCCTTCAGCAAAAGAGAAAGCTGTGCAGATAGTTTTAATGACCGGCCATTACCTGCTTTCGGATTTACAACCAATGCAATTTTTTGAAGCATGCAAGTATCGTATGAATAAATAAAAAGATGGCATCTTTAAAGTTGCCATCTTTTCAATCAAAGATTTCTTATTGAATAAGCGGAGCGATGTTAGCAGCTTTGAATTTCTGGTTATATTCATCCACTGCTTTTTTCAAATCAACATCCATTTGAGTTTTATATTTCATCCATTCTGCTTCCAGATCTGTTAACCGCACTTTCATGCCATTGGTGATGCGTGGATCATGTGTATCGGCCAGGCCCTTTAAATTAAAGAACTCTGCGTTAAGTTTGCTTGGCCAATTGATGACATCCTGGAAATTACGTTGTCTCGTTTCAATTAAATTGCTTTCCAATACTGTGATCTTTTTGATCAATGCAGTTCCTGCTTCCACCAATTCCTTTTGTTCTTTTTTATCTTTCAACAGTTCATTGTAATGCTCTACCTGTTTCTTTACCCTCCGCATATCAATGATGGCCGTATGAATGGTACTGATATCTTTCGAAACCCGTGTAAGAAATTGTTGTTGCTCTGTCCAGTCGTTTGCAGAAACAACTAAATTAGGATCCTGTGTTACAGTAAACATTGTTTCACTGCTTGCACCTTTAAAACTTAATACCGCTTTATAATTACCGGGCGCCAAACGATGACCCCTGAAATCGCCCATGGTATAAGCACCTGTAATATCAGGTGTAATATTTTCTCCACGGAAATCCCATGCAAAACGATTCATTCCTTCATCTACAGTTAATACAACAGGAGGTGGAGGCCCACCGGGGTATCTTTTATAATCAGGGTTGGGTTTATTGGTATAAGTTCTTACAACCGTACCCGCAGCATTCATTACCGTTAGTTGAACTGTAGTTGTATCTGGTTTTGATGGGAGATAATAATCAAACATCACTCCTTCAACAGGATTACTTCCAAATGCATTTCCCGGATCTAATCCCGGAATACTTGCTGCTCCGCTATAGCGAACAGTTGTCTTGGGGCTGAATAGTTTCAATTGTTTATTCGTCCACGTATTAGCTGCTTGTTGAAACGGACTCAGATCGTCCAGTATCCAGAATGCACGACCTGCTGTTGCGGCAACAAGATCATTGTCTTTGATCATCAAATCTGTAACAAGCACAACGGGTAAGTTCAATTGCAATTTATTCCATTGCTCACCCCCATTGTATGAAATATAAAATCCACGTTCACTCCCTGCATACAATAAACCTTTTATTTTTTTATCTTCCCGAATTACACGAATAAAATCATCTGCATCCACACCATTGTTGATCTTGGACCATGTTTTACCATAATCGGTTGTTTTAAACGTGTACGATCCATAATCATTGAGCTTATAACGTGTGGCACATACATAAGCAGTTGCTCTATCATGTGCAGATAGTTCAATAGAGTGGATCATACTTTCCTGTAAACCGGTTGGTGTTACATTCGTCCAGTTGCCGCCAGCATTCATAGTAACAAACACGTAACCACAATCACTACCTGTCCATATCACCCCTTTTTCCAAAGATGATTCTGTGATGTAATTGATCGTATTATAATTTTCACCACCGGCACCTTCGTTTGTAATCGGACCACCACCTACTCCTTGTTTTGTTTTTTCATTACGTGTCAAATCAGGGCTGATGGCTTCCCATGTAAGACCAGCATTGCTTGTCTTTAATACCACATTACCTCCATGATAAATTATTTTAGGATCATGTGGCGATGCAAGAATGGGTGCATTCCAGTTAAACCTGTACTTCATATCCTTTGGTTCAATAGCAAGATTCAATGAGGGGTATGCCTGGATATCTTTTGCCTCCATTGTTTTTGTATCCAGCACTTCAATATAACCCTGGTAACATCCACCATAAAGTAATACAGGATTGTTGGGATCAAACGCTAAGGTGGAGCTTTCGCAACCGGCACTGGCCATCCAGTCTTTTTCTGTAATCCCGAATCCATTGGTTCTGCTGGCAATCATCACCGATGTATTATCCTGCTGACCGCCATATACCCAATAAGGAAAACGATTGTCAACATTAACCCGATAAAATTGTGCAGTGGGCTGATTCATGATACTGCTCCAGCTTCTGCAATTGTTATAAGTGATCTCTGCACCACCATCATCAGCCAAACCTATATTCTCCGGATTGTTGGGATTGATCCACAGATCATGTGTATCACCATGACCAATTCTTACGTTACTGAACGTTTTGCCAGCATCAATTGATTTCATCATAGGTGCATTGAGTACATACACAATGTTTTCATTTTTTGGATCGGCAAACACTTCCATATAATACCATGAACGGGAGGTGATGTTTTGATCATTGCTTTGCAAGGCCCATTTTTTACCTCCATCATCACTTCTGTACAATCCTGCTTTTGATTTTTCTGCTTCAACAATCGCAAATACTTTATAAGGATTAGCTCTTGAAACAGATAAACCGATCTTACCCATTTCAGCAGGTAGTCCATCAACCATCTTTATCCAGGTTTCTCCTGCATCGGTTGATTTATATACTGCACAACCATTGCCACCACTTACCACCTTCCATGGTAAACGTTGATGTTGCCAGGTAGCTGCATATAAGATCCGTGGATTGTTCATATCCATCGCTAAACTTGAAACACCCGTGCTATCGTTAATAAATAATGTTTTCTTCCAGGTTGCTCCGCCATCTGTTGATTTGTAAACACCACGATCAGCATTGGGGCCATGAGCCGTTCCTTGTGCACCCACATAAACAACGTCAGGATTATTGGGATGAATGATCACATCGCTGATATGTCTTGTATTCATCAGCCCGATATTTTTCCATGTTTTTCCTGCATCGGTTGATTTATAGATGCCATCTCCATAAGAAGTCATTACACCACGAATGGCATGCTCACCAGTGCCAACATAAATTACATTGGCATCGCTTTCACTTACAGCAATATCACCAATTGAACCAACTTTAAAAAATCCATCGCTGATGTTCTGCCAGCCAAGTCCGCCATCTTCTGTTTTCCAAACGCCACCACCAGTGTAGCCGGCATAAAATAATCTATCGTTTCCTTTTACTCCGCTGATAGCGTTAGCCCTTCCACCTCTGAAGGGACCAATGTTCCGCCATTTCACCGATTTAAATACTTCATCATACTTAACTGCTGATGAAGTGGAATGTAATGTTTTTTGTTTTTGTGCAGTAACTGCACTAATAATAACGAATAGCAAAGACAAGAGGAAAAAACGTTTTCTCATGAAATTTCTTTTAGAGTAATGGTTGATAAAATACTTCTAAATGTAAATAATAAAATGATTGAACCGATAAAGAAAAGAAGGTTCTTATGGCTGCTGCAGGTTTGCTGCAAGTTCAGCTTCGGGCACAAAGTTGGTCGCTTCATTCATCTTACGGAAAAGGCGGCGTGCAAGGAAAAAACAAATCAACAGCACAACAATACTGATGTAACCAAGCCAATTGTAATATTGAATTTTTCCATCAGCGCCTTGTATAACTATAAACCCGGCAATAAAAGAAGCGGCAGCCGTGCCCAATTGCTGCACACTGCTATTGAAACTCATAAAACTTCCACGTTGTTGTGGATTTACCACGTTACTGATCATGGCTTGTGCAGATACGCCACGTCCAGTAGCTAAAACAAACCAGATACCAAAGAACAGCAACGCAATGGAAAAATGAATGGGTGGCAAATTAGTAATCAGCCAAACAAAAATGAGTGAAATTAAAACAGAAACCGAGAACACTTTGAGCTTACCATATTTATCGGCTATACGTCCCAGTATGTTAGCAGCGAAAAAAGAAGAAATACCACCAACGAGGTAAATCATGGGTGTAATGGATTTAGGATATCCATTATTGAATTCCATATAAGGATTAATGAATGGGATGATGAGAAAATGCCCAAGCATAATTAAACAGGAAAACAAAAGTGCCAACCGTTGAGTAGGATTTTTTACAACCACCATCAATACTTCCATTTTTTTCTCACTCTTTTCCAGAATATGCCCTCTCATGGCCGGTAATAATTTTATCACCAGCGGAATAATCAACATACCCAATACACCTACCAATATAAACGGAGCATGCCAGCTGATAATATTTGCGAGGTATAAGGAGAACGGAACTCCAAATGTAGAAGCAACTGCAAATGCACTCATGATGGCACCCATAGCAGCACCTCTTCTTTCATAAGGAAAAATATCTGCCACAATTGATAACACCTGTGCACCAATCAATCCACCAAATAAACCGGCAAATACTCTTGCTGCAAGTAATAACGCATAGGTAGGTGCAAATCCACATGCAAAGGTGCCTATTAAAAATCCGGCATAGCCATAGAGCAATACTTTTTTCCGATCAAATCGATTCACAAAAAAAGCCGCTGCAAACCCTGATACACCTGCAGTTAATGTATAAGCACCAACTAAAAAAGTAAATTGCCTGGGTGAAATATGAAAATAAGGCATCAGGTAATTACCTAACGGCATCATGATCATGAAATCAAGGATATGGGTGAAATTGATAGAGGCCAGCAAAATGATGATCAGCCGTTCGTTCTTACTCATAAATTGGTCGGTCGGTTAAATTCCATAATTGTTAGTGGGGCTTTCAAAGGGATTGATAAAAGAAAAAAATGAGCTGATAAGCAAGCCCTATTGACACGTAAAATTTCTACGTATCCTGCGTGGGCTAAGTTACGGATTCATCAGTTTTAAAAATGCAGAACTTGCAGTATGGGCTATATTTCCATTGGCGTTTCTGTATATAAAATAGGCAGCCAGGTCCTTTCGGCGTTTAACAAAAGCCATAGCATCTTTCAACCCCATCAATATAAGAGCATTGTCGTATGCATCTGCAGTTATAGCATCTTTAGCATACTAATTTTCCCTGAGCGATGCTTGTTGTTGAAATGATCAATAAAAGCAATCCAAATAAAACGTTTCTCATGTTGATGTTTTTTATGATGATCAAAATCCACTTTGCACTCCTTTCTTCGCAACCAACTTTCTGAAATAGATGGTATGATTTTATCATTCAACTTCTTTTCACGATCTTGTTTCAGTTCATCAGGAGTGAAGTATCTAAAGTTTTAAGTCAATATTTTTTTTTAAATGTATAGGCTACCGATGGCCACCATGTCATGATGATCTCGGCAATGATCAATGGCACAAACGAAAAGAAGTATTCATTAACCACTCTTCTGAACAAAGGGTCTGTTATTTCACCAAATAAAAAATTAAGGGAGAAGACATCATCAATTCTTACTGCTACAAAGGCAATCACACATACATAACTACGCACCATCATTTGGCGGTGTGTTTTTGTATTTCTTGTTTTAATTGCCCGCCATGCAAACCAGGTACTAAGCACGGCAAATACAGTTAATAAAAAAAGAGAAATGCGGCAAGGGATGCAAGTACTGATCAAAGAGAGCCGTACTGCAGAAATGCCAATCAATGCAATCCCTATCATATAAATTTTCCCTGATAACCGATGAAAGGAAACAAATCGTTTTCGGATAAATGGCCAGAATTGTGTTGGCCCTAATAACAAGGCCATACTTCCCCCAACCATATGCATCACTACCCAAAGCTGGTTATGAAATAAAGTGTTGCCAAACATGCGGCTACGGTAACCATAGAAATAGGCAACTACATTATCGAGAAAGAAATAAACAGAGAGAAGAATAATGAATGACCACAGAGCAATTACCGCAATAGATCTTAGTGCTGACATAATCATTTGGTTGGTTTTTGAATGTACAGCAGATTTCTGGTAACACAAAACTTAACTTAATGCAACAAGTTTTATACAAAAAGGGAGGTGCAAGATGAAGAATTTAAAATAGTAAAAGAAGCAGGGCCAGAGATTTTTGTCCAGAGCCATACACTTATCGTCCCATCTCGATCACTGGAGCTGCTGCCATCCAGCGAAACACTATCAGTTGGTAAAGTAATAACCTGGTCGGGCCCTGCTTTAGCTATGGGTGATTTGTTACCGTCTCTGCAGCCTTCGCAGGAGATTTCCTTTTGGCAGGAAAGAAAAAATAATATTCCTGTCAGTAGAATAAAAGGGGCAATTTTTAATAGCAGTTTCATGATTGAAGAGTAATAGAAAATAATTTTTAAAACTCCAGCTTCCAAACCTGTTTGGATAAAGCACCATTTAAGCCTCCCTCTGCCACATAAATGGTATTGTTTAAAGAAATGATAGAACCTACTATACTCTGAGCTAATACCCCGATTGACCAGGTATTGGTTGTAGTATCATAAATATCAAACTTCATTGGTGTAATTGTACCGTAAGGCCGCCCAAGCAGGTATACAATTTTATTGTCTTTTTCAAAAGCACCAAATCCCCAATTTGGCTGGAATAAATTAGTGAAAGATGAAACCTGGGTATTTATATCTCTTACTTCAACCTCACAAGTAGGAGGACTACCATTGGCCCAATCAACAGATGGTGATCCTCCTGCCCAGTATATTTTTCCATTTTTGAAAAAACTTGCCATATAAGCTTTGGGTGAACTTAAAGTAGATACAGACCAAGAGTTTGTAGCAGCATCATAAATGTCAATTTTATTTGAGGCTGCTGAACCATCGATGCCATTGTAGCCACCCGCAAAATAAATTTTATTGCCTGCAGCAGTGCCCGTAAACTCTATTCTTGCTTCACTTAAATTTGCAATTGACCATGTTTTAGTAGTTAAATTATAAATGTCAACATTACTTGTAATACCATTCCCGAGGTAACCTCCTGCAAACAAAACTTTATCCCCTACAGCAGCAGCAACAATTCCATTTCTTGCCTGGCTTAACTCCGCAGTTGACCAGCTTTGGGTAGTTAAATTATAAATGTCAACCCGGGAAGAACGGACTCCGTAAGCTGAATAACCACCTGCAAAAAAAACTTTATCTCCTGAAGCTATTGCAGTTATAAATGTGCGGGGGATACTTAACTCAGTAGTTGACCAGCTTTGAGCGATTTCATCATAAATATCCACCCTAGAGGTAAATCCGGAAGCTGAAAAACCACCTGCAAAAAATAATTTATTACTCGCCGGTACTGCAGAAATTCCTCCCCTGGCTAATGAAAGATTTCCAAAAGGTATTAATTGAGCATAAACCAATGGCCGGCTGGTAGGGTCACAGAAAGAGGTTGTTGTTGAAATAACACTTATCTGCACTGTATCTTTTGAAAACAATCCCCCTGCATCAGTAACTTTTAATTCAAACTGGTAAACACCTTGTAATAGATTATTTACCTGTTTTTGTACAACATTTGCATTTGTAATATTGAATGATGATGGACCTGTTATTTTTGTCCATGCATAACCGGTAATATTATTATCCGGGTCAGTAGAACCGCTTCCATTAAGTGTTACAGTATTCGTTGGTAAAGTAATTGTTTGATCAGCTCCAGCATTGGCTAATGGGGGCCGGTTGGCCTGTGCAGGGTCGTTGACAATTATCTGAACAGTATCTTTTGCAGACAACCCACCATTGTCTGTTACTATCAATTCGAATTGATAAACGCCGGCAATCAGGTTTTTAACAACAGTCGTTGTCGATGCTGTACTAACCATATAAAAAGAAGCAGGGCCCGAAACTTTTGTCCAGAGCCAATTACTTATTGTCCCATCCGGGTCGCTGGAGGCTGTGCCATCCAATGAAATACTATCCGTTGGTAAAGTAATAACCTGGTGGGGCCCTGCTTTAGCTATGGGTGGTTTGTTTCCATCAATACAATTTTCACAAGAGAGTTCTTTCCGGCAGGAAATAAAAATTACTATCCCAGTCAGAACAACTAAAGCAGTAAATATTATTTTCCATTTCATGATTGAAATGTTTAAAAGATTTCTAAAATTAAAATACCTGGCAATAAAATGCAAGTGGTAAACTTTCTTAGAAATGTTATTTTTTTTTCGGTTTACAAATAACCTCCGGATTATAAAGCCGGAGGAGTGAAGTATGTCATAAAATTATTGAGCTATCTAACCACATACCTGTAGCAGTCGCTTGTTAGTACAACTGCTAAATTCGATTTATCAACTACCCGAAAATGAATATCGAATGCAGAACCGCTTGCAATGGCTGAGATGTTCCGCCATAATGATTCACTTCCCGTACCAGCGGCATCGGTTAAAATAGATTGCGGGGTTAATCCTTTACCAAGTGTGAGCCAAGTGGTACCTGTACAGTTGCCATCAAGGTTAACATCAACAGCTCTCTGGAGCAGGTATTCACGATTCGGTTCAAGATCACGTACCCATGTATCAAGTACTATTATTTTTGCCGGATCTACATCCTGCCTGAATTTTATGTGGCCGAACCTTTTGCCTTCGCCACGTAAAATTACCTGCATATTGAAGGGCGGTTGTGCAGCAGAAGAGGAAATTGTGGCCAGTTTTTCCTGTAGTTCTTTTTCCTGAAATTCCTTTTGACAGGAAAAAAAAATGGCTGTGAAAGCCAATAAAATGGTAATAGCTTTTAGATTATTCTTTTTCATAAAACAAGTTTTAAATGATAAAATAATTTGCATTAATCCTTTTAAATTTATATGGCCTTACACCATTATTCTCCTTACCCTGGTTACAGGCTTCGTTGCGATTCATTTCAAATGTAGATGGCTCTTCAATTGATTTTTGACAAGCTTAAAATACCAGCGTAAACAGGAAGATGCATAGCCATTTGTTCGCAGGCGGGTTTTATTTAATAGTTTCATGTTAATTTGATTTTAGATTAAGAAAAATGTTCATAATAAAAAGAAACGAGATGGGTAATGTGTTTTAAATAAAAGGTTTAATGGTAGATGTTCAAACTGCAAGACTTTTAAGAGCGTTAAATAAAATTTGATTTTACTATTTCAAAAACTTAACATCATTCAAAATGTTTTGCGCATTTTTATTTCCCCTTATCCTGCCTCATCACATGCATAGCGTTTATGACTGCCGGCATACAGTCTTTAACATTCCGATATAATGGTTAACTGTTTTTGGTTTCTCATAAAAAAATTTAAAGTGTTTTATACAGCAAACATATATTGGATATAAGGCTGAACTTTTTCATTTCGTCAAACTGTAAAAGGCGAATGGCACACCTACGAACCCGAAATACCTAAACCGGATGTCGACGATGAACGGCTTTCATCTAATTGCCCATTGCGGATGTCTATATTTCTTTGAGATATAATTTATTGCAGTGCAGATTGATTAGATTTATAGAATAACGAAGCCAGTGACAAAACATGATTTTATATTCTCCGATAAGCGCCGGCACCGGATTGCCAGGCATATTATCTTTTGGTTTGTATGGTGTCTGGCTTATAATTTACTTTTTCACTTTCCAATTCATGTATTTAAGGGCTGGGATACCAGCGGGCCTGGAACTAAAAATTTTCAGCAGTTGGGAATTGCATTATTTTTTATCAAAACGTTTTTGGTGAATTCCCTTTTTGGAGTGATCATTCCGCAGATCGCATTTACCTATACACTGATCTATTGGTTGCTCCCTAAATATTTCTTTAAAAAAAGAAATCCTTTTGTTACTGGATCTGTTATGGTTGCTGTATTGGTGATCTTTTTTTTTATGGCTGCTGTATTTAAACATTCCCCAGACGTTTATAACAACATTATAAATAACAAACCGTTTTATCCTGCTTTTAATGCCACATTATTACAAGTTGTAATAATTGACCAGCTTACCAGTTTACCCATTATAGCTGGTCTTGCTCTTATGATCAAGCTCGTAAAAAGATGGTGGCAGAAGCACAAGGAAACCGAACAATTAGCAAAAGAAAAAACCAGGGCCGAACTCCAGCTGCTGAAAGCGCAGGTACACCCACATTTTTTATTTAACACACTAAACAATATTTATTTTTTCACACTGTCTGGCTCACCCAAAGCTCCGGAAATGATAAAAAAACTTTCGGGTTTGCTTAACTACATTCTGAATGACTGCAACCGGCCATTAGTGAATTTGGAAAAAGAAATTAAAATGATCCGGGATTATATGGAACTGGAAAAAATAAGATATGGTGAACAAATGAATATGTCGGTCGAGTTTCCGGATAAATATAAAAACGAAATGATTGCGCCTCTTTTGCTTATTCCTTTCGTAGAGAACAGTTTCAAACATGGTACTAGTAAAGTATTGATTCAACCTTATGTTAAACTCAGCATTAAGGTTGAGGGCACTATGCTTCACTTTTTTATTACGAATAGCAGGCCGCTAATCAATGAGACGTCAACAGCCAAAGGAAATATAGGCTTGAAAAATGTCAGGAAAAGGCTGGAATTACTTTATCCCGGCAATTATAAATTAACAATAACAGCAGAACCTGAAGTTTTTACTGTTGACCTGAAAATCCAATTACAGATTGATGCAGCCTCAGCAGAAAACAAGGAAGAAAATACTTCCACAATCGCCTATGCCATTGCATAATTTTATATTTTCTGGCCAAGCGGGCAAGCGATTGCAACGGCACCTGCTATTCTGGATGGTCTGGTGGTTATATTTTTCTTTTTGTGATTACCTGTATCAACTACCACTACAAGGCTTCAACTTTCAGCCGTACTATGTAAATGTCGGTTCCCACCTGTTATTAAAAACATTCCTGCTGATCGTTGTTTATATTATTGCCTGTTATACGATCATGTACGTTTTATTGCCCATGATTGTGAAAAAAAAATGGTTGAATGCTGCTTTGCTCCTATTACCGTTTGCAGGCTTTTTGTATGTGACTGTTTATTTTCTATTCTGGGATGTTTTTGCTTATATAGATTCCGTGTTGGGGTCACCTGGTCAAAAAAAATGGGGTCCGAGGTTCTGGCCCGCTGTTTATCTTGGGTTAATTGCTCCGCTCAAAATAATTGCATCCGCAGTTATCATTAAATATGTAAAAAGCTGGTGGCTAAAACAAAAAGAAAGTGAAAGATTGGAGAGGGAAAAAATAAATGCAGAGTTACAGTTGCTAAAAGCACAGGTACATCCAGATTTTCTTTTTAAAACATTGAATAATATTTATACTCATGCTCTGTTCTCTTCACCAAGAACTCCGGGAATGTTGCTAAAGCTCTCCGACCTGTTAAGTTATATGCTCTATGAATGTGAAAGATCTGTTGTTCCGCTGGAAAAAGAAATCGCTATGATGAAGGAATATATGCAGTTGGAAAAAATAAGACATAATGATGAACCTGAAATGGAGGTAAACATAAAAGGTGATCTGACTGGTAAAAATATTGCGCCGTTTTTATTATTGCCTTTTATTGAAAACAGTTTTAAGCACAACAGTCAAATGACTGAGCAATTCTGGATTAATATGGATATTAGAATTGATGGTGACAATTTTTCCATGAAACTAACAAATGGCATTTCTGAAATAATTCATGATCATTCTTTAAGTTCAAACGGATTAGCCAATGTACAAAAGAGACTAACTTTATTATATCCGGGAAAACATGAACTAAAAATAACTTCGGAACAGGAAATGCTGATCGTTCTCTTAAACATTCAATTGGATGAAGTTAATATAAATACATTTGATGAGGAAGAAACGAATGCGCTAATGATTGAAAATGAAAGACTGTAATAAATTATTATAAACTATGCTGCTGACTAAAAAAATAAAATGCCTGGTTGTAGATGATGAACCTCCTGCAAGAGAAATTTTAAAACAACATATTGCAGGTGTTGAAGCATTGGAACTGGCAGGCACCTGTGCCAATGCAGTAGAGGCTATTTCATTTTTAAAAGATCATCCCGTTGATCTTATTTTTCTTGACATACAAATGCCACAACTGCTGGGCACTAATTTTATCAGAACGCTGAAAAATGCGCCTAAAGTTATTTTCACTACTGCATTCCGTAAATATGCCGTAGAAGGGTTTGAACTGGATGCAGTGGATTATATTCTTAAACCTATTTCATTTGAAAGATTTTTGAAAGGAATAAACAAAGTATTGCAGATAAATTTTCCTGCCGATCATTCTTCCTCACCTGCAAAGGAAAATCATAAGGAACAAGCAAATTCGTTTCTTTACTTCCGTGCTGACAGGAAAATGGTAAAAGTATTTTTCAATGAAATTTTATTTATCGAAGCATTAAAGGATTACATAAAGATTGTAACACAAAACAAAGCCATCATTACCAAATATGTACTTACCACCCTGGCAGAGTTGCTGCCTGCTGACGAATTCATACGAATCCATAAATCCTATATTATAGCCATTAACAAAATCGAAAGCTTTAACGCCGAGAGCATCCAGATCGCCAAACATGAATTGCCAATAGGAAGATTGTATAAATATGATGTTGGCAGGATACTGAATGCTTCATCAGCAAGCTGAGACCTATCTGTTATGAAAAGAGTGGTAAGTAATATTATTTTAACCGTTGCTGTTATATGTCTTGCGAATACTATTTCATTCGCACAGAATGCTGTAATAAAGGGCATGGTAAAATATAACAATGAAGCTTTACAAGCTGCTTCAGTTTCGTTTGATAACAAAACAATACTTACTGATCAAAATGGCGAATTTTCATTAACAGTAAAAACGGGAACATATACAATCATTATTACCTATGCCGGTTATAAAAAAGCAGAACAGATTGTAGTTGCAAATTCAGGCAGTACAATACATATTAATATTGAAATGATCCCTGCCGGTGCTTTGGAAGAGTTAGTTATGATTGGTTCCCGTTCAACTATCCAACGAACTAATATTAATACTCCTGTTCCTGTGGATGTGTTTTCCAGAACTCAGCTTGTAGAAACAGGACAGATCAGCCTCACACAAATACTGAACTTTCTTGCTCCCTCTTTCAATACGTCAAGAGAAGTTCTTAATGAGCCGGCAACTCTTAGGGGGCTTGATCCGCAGCATGTGTTGATCCTGGTAAACGGAATTCGTTATCATAATATGGCTTGGTTATTTAGTGGGGGTTTAAAAGGTCACTTAGGCAAAGGTTCTGTTGGAAACGACCTGAACTCAATACCATTTTCTGCAATTGAAAAGATTGAAGTATTGCGTGATGGAGCTACAGCGCAATATGGCTCAGATGCAATTGCCGGTGTAATCAATATCAAATTAAAAAATAAAACGGGGAAAACTTCAATTCAAACTCATGCGGGTCAGTTTTATAAAAACGATGGAGAAAAATTTTTAGCGGGGCTATACCGCGGGTTTTCTTTAAAAAATAAAAGGCTGCCCCCGGACAGAAGCGGATTTATCAGTTTATCTGCTAATTACCGTAACCAGGCGCCAACATTCCGTGGAGGAATTTATGACTGGCTTGTTTATAAAAACTATCCTTCAACTCCAATACCCCGGGCTGACTCCATAATCATTAAAAGACAGGATGATTCGCTGGTACAGTTGCGTGGTTTTAACAGGCAGGGAGTTGCGGACAATATTGGAATTACAAAACTGAAGAGTACCGGGCTCGCCATTAATAGTAGCTACCCCATCAATAGCCGGACTGAACTCTTTTTTACAACCATAGTGAATAGCCGAAGGCTTGACCGTAGCGGTTTTTACAGATTGCCAAGAGATAGTGCCCGTGTAAATCATTTTTTATTCCCGAATGGTTTTCAACCAAGGAATAAATCAACCACTGTTGATGCAACTATAACTGCCGGTATAAAAGGCAAAACAAAAAAAGATTGGCAATGGGATATAAGCAGTAGTTATGGAATTAATTCTGTCAGGAATGCTTCAGCAAATACAAACAATGCATCACAAACCCTTATTTTGGGTGTAAATGCACCGACATCTTTTTACACAGGCACTGATATTTTCAAACAGTTAACGAATGATATTAATTTCACAAAACAACTTTTACGAGCCGGTAATAAATTTAAATCACTGAATTTTAGCTGGGGTGCTGAATGGCGTTTAGAAAACTATGTTTCAAGAATAGGTGAAGAAGCTTCATGGAAAAACTATGATACTGTAAATTATTTACAAGGTGGCTTAGGAGTGCCAGGCCCTGAAAATGCAACAAACAAAAGCCGCAATGTATTCGGAGGCTATGCCGAACTGGAATCAGAATTTAAAAACAACCTGCTTTTTAATCTGGCGGGCCGTTATGAATATTACAGTGATTTCGCAGGCAATATGGCCGGAAAGCTTGCGATCCGCTATAAATTTTCAAAAAATTTTTTACTAAGGGCTTCCATTAACAATGGTTTCCGTGCACCAAGCCTGCAACAGCGTTATCTTACTTCAATAACCCTTGCATTAAACCCAGCCCGTATTCTTGTAGCCTCTGGAATATTTCCCAATACACATGAAGTGGTAAGAGCCTTAAACATTGCCTCTTTAACCGCAGAAAAATCAATTAATATCAGTACAGGGTTGACTGCAAAATTTTTAAAACACATTAACCTTGCCGTTGATGCTTACTGGATACAAATAAAAGACAGGATTATAATAAGTGGAAGCTTTGAGAGAAACAACAACAATACTTTAGATACCATACTTGACTTTTATCCTCAATTCGATGCCATCAGACGTGTTTCTTTTTTCACCAATGCTATTAACACAAGAACAAAAGGTTTAGATATTGTACTGGATGGTAATTGGAGTAATAGGAAAAAGAGTTTCGGAATAAGCCTTGCCGCTAATTTCAATTCTACCCGTCTTTATGGCGCTATTAAAACCAGTGATAAACTTTCGACTATTTCACAGAGTTCAACTACCCTTTTTAACAGTGAGGAAAAAACAAGAATTGAAAAAGGCCAACCAGGTAGTAAGATGATTCTATCGATAACTTATAAAACAGGAAAAATAAAATTGAATATTCGCAATACCCGTTTTGGAGAAACAATGATTACCCCAATTTCGCAGACTCCTCCCTTTTCTCCCAACCCCGAATTTTTTTCATCGAAAATTTTAACTGATGTCAGCCTGTCTTATAATTTTAAACCCTGGACAACAATAACAATAGGCGCCAATAATATTGCAAACGTTTATCCAGATAAGTTGAAACATTATAAAAACACATCGAATGGTGGTTTGATATTTAGCCCTGAAGCTTCACCCTATGGTTTTAATGGTGGGTATTATTTTGTGAATCTTAACTTTAATTTCTTTGGCACAAACAAAAAAGCCCTTCAGAAAACTGAAGGGCTAAAATAAATATGGCAGCTACCTACTCTCCCGCATTGTAGTGCAGTACCATCGGCCATGAGGGGCTTAACTTCTCTGTTCGGTATGGGAAGAGGTGAACACCCTCGGCAAAACCACCATAAACTCTTAAATAATATAACATATTGGGCAAGTTGTAAAAGATAGAGGCAATTAAAAAAAATTAAAGCTTACGGGTAATTAGTACTACTCGACTTTACTGTTACCAGTTTTACATCTGTAGCCTATCAACGTCATCGTCTTTGACGGCCCTTAAAAGTAAACTCATCTTAAGGAAGGTTTCACGCTTAGATGCTTTCAGCGTTTATCCTGGCCACACGTAGCTACTCTGCATTGCACCTGGCGGCACAACAGATACACCAGCGGTGTGTACGACCCGGTCCTCTCGTACTAAGGTCATGTCCTCTCAATTTACTAGCGCCCATCACAGATAGGGACCGAACTGTCTTGCGACGTTCTGAACCCAGTTCACGTGCCACTTTAATCGGCGAACAGCCGAACCCTTGGGACCTTCTCCAGCCCCAGGATGTG
>JBKJNM010000095.1:0-3031 GCA_046593655.1 Lacibacter sp.
CAAAAACGCAATGTATACACTACCATGAGCAAGCATCATTTTCGCCGGTATCCCAACCTGGTAAAGGATTTTGTGCCACAGAAGGCACATGAGTTATGGGTGGCTGATATTACCTACATACCCACTGTTCACCGACATGCATACCTGTTTTTAATAACGGATGCATACAGCAGAAAAATTGTAGGGTTTCACCTGAGCGATGACATGAAAGTAAGCAGCGGAATAATGGCATTAAAAAAAGCGCTTGCACAAAAACCTGCTGATGCCATTGTGGTTCACCATAGCGACAGGGGCATACAATATTGCAGCACTGCTTACACTAATTTGCTACAACAAAACAATTGTATGATAAGCATGACCGAGAACAGCGACCCTTATGAAAATGCGATTGCAGAAAGGGTGAATGGCATCTTGAAAACAGAACTTATCAGCAATCACTACAGCGATGCCGACACGGCCTCAAAACACATCTCTCGCTGCATAACAATTTACAATTACAAACGCCGTCACTCGAGCCTGAACTGGCAGATACCCGCTGATGTACATCTGCAAAAAGGTCCTCAAATAAAACAATGGAAAAATTATTATTACAAACGTTCTAAACCAACTGAAAATGAAACAAAGACTTAAACAGCCTAACGCACAAAAACATTTGCTATAGCTGTGAGGCTTCGCAAATGTTTTCTTACCTGCACACAGGAAACTACATTTATGATCAACCTATACAAGGATGAATTATCTTAGTAAACCAATGGCAGGATTATTATTGTTAACCAGTCAACTTTTTTCAGGACGGGTCATTTTTTATGTTATCATTTGTTGTGGGCTTGACATTATAAAATCCCCATTTTGGCAACAGCCTTAAATTCGTTATTCATACCGCCGCTAATCGAGTAGACGGCCTCACCGCTTGGAAGCGATGAGGTACACCTCTCACACCACTCTACGTACGGGTCTCGTATACAGCGGTTCGTTAAGTTGTGGAGATACTTTTAAATAGTAATCAAGCATTGATTCATAACCTCGCTTTCTCAGTCTTTCCAAGGTAATTGTTGTAACCAGTATCGGGCTTTGTGCTACGGCCCATCCGCACAATGAACTTTTATTTATAAATTTAGCCACGGTTACGGACGATTTTCAAATACCGCCACAACGCCAAGCCCTGAACGTCAGACTGTGAAAAAACTCTCTATAGTTTATAAAGTAAGCCGTACAATTTCTTTTACATTGTAGTGCGTCTTATTCAGACAGCCTTACAAAACAACAATCTGTTTGCTGATAAAAAAAAGCATCGTTCATTTTGGCCGCAAATCATTTTTATGATGGCCATTTTAAAGGCGCAGACTACTTTGCTATAGTCTGGTGCAAAGTTTTTAATCGCTTCCAGCATTTTATCAACCCCTAATATATTTTTTGTTCGCATAAAATTGTAACAAAACATGATCAGGTTCATTTCTCCGTTTACTTTTTGCAATCCTTTTAGCAAAGTATGGGTGTAGCCCCAATGCCGTTTAATACTACCAAAGGGATGTTCACAAATGGCTTGTCTTCGCTTGTAATACTGTGGGTTTTGTTTGATGTTGTTATCATTAATGTCTACAGCATCCTGGTATTCGCTTCTGTGTATAATGCGTTTGGGTAGTTTGGTGCATTGGTTTTTTAAAGAGCAGGTTTTGCAGGCATCTGTTCTATATGTTTTAAAACGGTAACTCGTTTCATTGGTTTCTCCTTTTTTGTTGTGCCACCTGCCCAACGATGTAAGTACAGCTCCCATAGGACAAGTATAACTATCTGCTGCTTTATCATAGTGAAAACTTTCAGCTAAAAAATCATGAGCTATATGTTTAACACCGGGTTGTTCTTTATAAGCTACATGTGTTACCATATTTTCCTGCTGGCATTGCTGTAGTTCAGCTCCGGTATGATAACCTTTATCTGCCAGCAGCATAAGGCTGTCTTCTTTTTTTAATTGTAAATTATTTTTAGCCTGCATGGCTGCTTTGTGCAAAGCCTTACCATCATTGGTGTTGGTGGCCTGGGTATGTACTATCAGGTTGTGCTTATCATCTATTGCATTCTGTACATTGTACGCTACTTCTACAATGTTTTTTACAATGATGATGCTGCGGCTGTCTCCGTCAGTGGCGCTGATTTGTTTATCCGTTGTATTATCCAACTGCTGCTGAAGAGTATCGTATTTTATGGTTCGTTCTTTTAATTTGGCAAGGCCCTGTGCTATCTTTTCTTTTTTTATTTGCAGGCCATCATCCGTACTGTTTTCCTGTTTATCCAGTTCATCAAGTTCCTGTAAATATTTAGCCGTCTTATCTGATATAAACTGCTGGTGCTTGTCTATCTTTTTTTGATTGTAATTATTCTTTTTACTGTTTACCGCTTTAAATTTACTGCCATCTACTGCTATCGTTGTTTTACCCAGCAAGCCGGCATCGTCAAGAAATTGTACATAGGGTTTGAACATATTTTGCAGCGGCTGTGCATGTACTTTGCGGAAGTCTGCAATAGTATGATAGTTGGGCTGCAGGTTTTGCAACAGCCATTGCAGTTCCAGATTGCGGCTGCAT
This sequence comes from Lacibacter sp., assembly GCA_046593655.1. Lineage (GTDB taxonomy): Bacteria > Bacteroidota > Bacteroidia > Chitinophagales > Chitinophagaceae > Lacibacter. The sequence goes on from JBKJNM010000095.1 coordinate 2,583, forward strand.
TCTTTTTCTAATTTGCGGCTGCTGCGTATTTTATTGAGGTAGCCGTACAGGTAAAGTTTAAAAGAACGGCCGGCGCATAGGGTGGCCGGCCTTCGCTTTTATGTACTGTATTGCTGAATCCTAATTTTTCCAATTCCAGTTTTTCTATAAAGGCATCCATAAGCCTTACAGGATTATTTGCTGCTACCTGGTCTTCCAATGTAGCAAAGTAGGTTTGATGACGGCTGCTTCCTTGTATAAATTGCATACCTGTTACATAACAAAAATCATACGCTGTTTATACAATTAACAATGTGTGTATATTTGTTTTGACAACGATGGTTTTTTCACAAACTGACGTTGTGTGCAAATAAAAAAATAGGAATGGCAGATTCTAAAATTAAATTTATAGTATTCAGCAAACATTCAACACTTTTGAGGAAGTTAAGTGTTAATCAATCTACGGTTTT
>JBKJNM010000255.1:0-27573 GCA_046593655.1 Lacibacter sp.
GTTTCAGGACTGGTAGCATCAATACCACCACGGTTTGCGTTCTTCATTCCATTATTAGTAGAAAATGCTGTAATGTTTGTGAATTTGCGAACCACCTGTTGCAAAACAAATTTAATTTTAATGTCACCAGATTTTACACTGTTGTAAGTGGAGGTTGAATTTAGATCTCTGTTGGTAGCTGCGAAGTCACCATTCAACACATCTATTTGCGATTTGATCTGGCGATCTGAAATATTTTGTTCGGCTGTATTATAAAGTACGTTTACTACTACCGGTAATTCCAATGTGCCATCAGCCAGCAAACGATAGGCAGCCGGATCTTTTATATAACGTTGCGTAAAGTTTTCAATCTCATCCATTTTTTGTTGAAGCGAAGGATCTGCTTTTAATTGTTCCATAAACACTTCGTAGGTTTTACAAACACGCTGAACCTTTACAGCATTATCATTAATCAGCTTTTCTTCATTTTGCTCTGGTGATTTTGTACAAGTACAAAAAACGATAATAAGCAGAGGGTAGAATAAAAAATTTGTTTTCATATACTATGGTTTATGATTCATAAAATGAATTGAGCTAAAAAAGTTACAACTTCTTTGCGAAAAATAAAAGAATGTGCTTGGTTCATTCTTATAAACAACAAAGCCCCAAATGAAAGGGGCCTTGTTTTATTTTCTCATGTTGATCTGCTTAACGTAAAGTTGCTCTTGGGCCACCAACAGCATAAGTTGCCTGCATCCGTGTAGCCTGTAAGGCAGAGAACATATACATGCAAGGGTCATCGGTATAATCCATATAATTCATGGTCATTTCAAGTGGTTTGCCCGCACACTTACTGGCATGACCTGCAGCAGGGCAACCGTAATTAGCGCCATCATGTGCAGGAGTATCGTTTACATAATCAGTACCGCATTTTCTGTCGCCCCAGATATGGCGCAGGTTAAAGTAATGACCTACTTCATGGGTAGCAGTTCTGCCTAAATTGAAATTGCTGTAAAGTGAAAAACTTCCTTTGCCAAACGCATTGTTATCGATCACAATGCCATCAGTGGTTAAGCTGCCGCCGGGGAATTGAGCATAACCAAGAATACTATTGCTGAGGTTACAAACCCAAATGTTTAATGTTGTGGCAGGACTTGTTGGATCAATGCCGCCCTGAGATGATTTCTTCATGGCATCATTGGTACCCCAGGAAGTAGTGGTGCTTGATTTTCTTGTTGTGTTTGCAGATGTCCATACAAACCTGACTTTAATATCGCCTGAACGAACCGCCTGGTAAGGCGAAGCGTTGTTATAATCACTGTTGGTTGCAGCAAAATCCTGGTTTAATACATCAATTTGTGATTGAATCTGTGCATCAGAAATATCTTCTGCTGTATTACTGTACAACACATTTACATGAACAGGTAACTCCAGTGTTACACCATCTGTACCAATTCGGTAAGCTGCCGGATTTTGCAAATACTTTTGGGTAAATGCTTCAATCTCATCCATTCGTTGTTGTAAAGACGGATCAGCTTTTAATTGTTCCTGTAATACTTCATAGCTATAACATTGTCTTGCTTCAGCAATCGAAAGTTCAGGTTCAATTACAATCTGTTCTTTTTGAGAACCGGATTTGTTACATCCAATAAAAAGCAGGAATGCAACTGCTGTTACTACAAAAAGTCTTTTCATTTTATTGAGGTGTTTGTTTAAGGGATTAAAACGAACTGTGAATTTATTGTTTTTTTGCTAACAGGCGTAAGTAATTGTGGTTTTTGTTGAAAGGCCAGTAATAGGGAACCAACGAGAGGTTACTATGTACAATAAATCGTAAGAATCAGGAGATCCCTCTTGCTAATCTTTTCTTAATAGACATTCGGTTCGCTTTTTTTGGGAAAGGAGCATCTATTATTGCAGTTCATCAAAACTGCGTAACCATGCAAAAGATTTTTACACTCTGCTTATTAGTATTTCTTTCCTTGTCAGCAAATGCACAATTTAAAAAAGGAGATAAAGTACTTGGATTTGGGTTGAATGTTTATTCAACTTCTGTTGAAAATAATTCTTCAACTATTCCTTATACAAACAATAACACCGCCTTTAGTTTATCCATAGAACTTGGAATGGCGAAGAAAGTAAACAGACTTAATGGTTTTTTTATTGGGGGTGGATATGGCGTAAACAAAAACGAATATCCAGCTCAACCTGTAAGTAACAATAAAAGCAATTCTTTCAATACAGATGCCGGCTTTTTCACGAAAAGATATAAATCGTTGGGAAAAAACTTTTTTGTTTTTGGCGAAGGAAGAGCAGGGATTAATTATTCCCAAACAAACTATACATTAAACACAGTTAAATCGAAGGCACAACAATATGGAGCAAATCTTGGTCTTTACCCCGGACTGGCTTATAAATGGGGTAGCAGGTTTTTATTTGAACTTCGGTTGGCAGATTTTGTAAGGGCAGGGTATTCCCAATCTGAATCTAAAGCATTTAATGGCATAAAAGATATTCACCGCCAATTCTCAATAGGGTCAAGTCTTGGACTGGGATATTTAAATAATATTGGAATTGGGGTGAGATGGGTTCTGTAAGTTCACAGGTACTATGACTCCTGAAATGCAAGAGGCATTTCCCCTGCCTCTTTTTTTATTTTCCGGTTTATTACATAAAACCAAAGTGGTGGAATATGTGCCAATATCATCATGCCCGGATAACCCGTGGGCATTTGAGGTGAATTTTCATGATGACGCAGAATTTGATATTTGCGGCTGGCCAGGTAATGATGATCGCTGTGTCGGCTGAGTTCAAATAACATTAACCGTCCTAATACATGATCACTGTTCCAACTGTGGTGCGGCATAGCTCTTTCATAATTGCCAGAGAGAGTTTGATTTCTGCTCAATCCATAGTGTTCAATATAATTAACACATTCCAGCAACAAAATGCCCAACAATGCAGCGGCTAGATAATAGAGCATGATCTTCCATCCAAAAACAAGGAAGATGATTATGATCATGATCAGTTGTATGAGTTGTGCCTGTAACATTTCATTTTTTAAACTGTAAACTGGCAATTTTTTTTTCTTCATTTCTTCATTCGCAATCTTCCATGCGCTGATATAGGAGAAAACAATAGTGCGTGGATAAAATGCAAACAGCATTTCATTATATCTTCCGCTTGAGGGATCTTCATGTGTTGCTACATTTTTATGATGCCCTTTATTGTGTTCAATAAAAAAATGGATGTATTGCGATGTAAGCAATAAAGATTTTGCCAGGATCTGTTCGAATCGATTTGCTCTGTGTCCAAGTTCGTGTGCCACATTAATACCAAACACTCCGCATAATAAACCCATGCTCATGATGCGGCCCGTTAAATCAACCCATGAAAGTGTTTCATCTTTCAATGAAAAAAGAAAACTGATGAGTAAAATATATTGCAAAGGAACAATGAGGTATAAAATATAATCATAGGTCTTATCTGCTTTCGCCATTTCCTCCTCTGCTGCTGAAAGGTTACTGGTTTTTGGTTTGATGAAAAGTTCAAGCAAGGGGATAAACGCAAAACCATAAATGACGGGAAGAAAGCTGATCCATCCTGTATTGCGAAAGGCTAACCAGGCGGCTGCGAAAACAATAAAGGGACTTAGATATTTATAAGGCCTGATCTTCATATGATGAAGTTATAAAATTAACTACCCGGAGTAAAAGATTTTTATACTTTCTTTCGTTGTACATTAAACTACAAGGCAGTTCAAAAGTCTTAACACAATAATTCAACTATATGGCGGCATCCTTACAATTGAAAAATCAGCATTTATTATGGAGGGCGGGCTTTGGTCCTGCCGTTGAGCAATGGAACGATCTCGATAAAGTATCTCCATCAAAATTATATGAAGCCCTTGAAAAAGCATCCCGGAAAGAACCCATGCCATTAAAAGTAGCAACCAATTTTGTGGAAGGTTTGAGGAATGGTGTTGATGGTATCAGGCGTACAGAAATGACCCAGGAGCAAAGACAGCAGTTGCAAAAAAAATCAAGGGAAGAAATCCGTAACCTGAATCTTGAGTGGTTGGATGAAATGGTGAACAGCGAGCAACAGTTGCGGGAAAAAACAGCTTTCTTCTTTCACGGTCATTTTGCATGCCGGAATCTGAATGCACTTTATCAGCAGGATCTTGTAAATATCATCCGCAAAAATGCATTGGGCAATTTTGGTACGATGTTGAAAGAAGTAAGCCGCAGTGCAGCCATGCTCACCTTTCTCAACAATCAGCAAAACAGAAAACAAAAGCCCAACGAAAATTTTGCCCGTGAAGTAATGGAACTCTTTACCATGGGCCGTGGTAACTATACGGAGAAAGATATTAAAGAAGCTGCCCGTGCATTCACCGGCTGGCAATTTAAATTGAACGGTGAATTTATTTTTCGTGAAAACTTTCATGATACCGGCGCAAAAACCGTTTTAGGAAAAACTGGAAATTTCGATGGCGATGATGTATTGGATATTTTGCTGCAACAAAAACAAACAGCTACATTTATCTGTACCAAGCTCTATCGCTTTTTTGTAAATACAGAAGTAGATGAACAAAAAGTGAAGTGGCTGGCAGATCGTTTCTATAAATCAGGCTATGAAATTGCTCCTTTGCTGAAAGATATATTTACCAGCGACTGGTTTTATGATCAAAAGAATATTGGTACAAGAGTGAAGTCTCCCGTTGATCTTTTAGTGGGCATCCGCCGTTCAATACCCATGCAAATTGAAAATGAAGATGCACAATTGTATTTACAAAAAATATTAGGACAGGTCTTATTCTATCCTCCCAATGTTGCAGGATGGCCTGGCGGGTTTAACTGGATTGACAGTTCATCGCTGATGTTCCGTATGCGGGTTCCGCAATTGATTGCAACGAAAGAAGCATTCAATATTCGTGCAAAAAGTGATGATGACCAGGAAATGGGGCGTATGCAGCAGGCTGCTAATAAAATGGGTGGCAGGGTATTGCAAACAACCATCCGTTGGGAGCCTGCCATGAAACAATTAGAAAAAATTTCAAGAGAAAATTTGTTATCAAATATTGCAACATTGATGTGGCAAACTATTCCATCTCCAATCAATAAACAGTTGATGGAAAAGTTTATAGACGCTGCAAGCAGAGAACGATATATTCAAACAGCGATCATTCAACTGATGTGTACACCTGAATATCAAATGTGTTAAATCATTGTTTGGGGTAAGAAACACGAGGTAAAGATTTTACCTCCTTCATCTTACCTCTTACCTCAATATCATATCATGCTTATACAACGTAAAGATTTTATTCAACTCGGTTCTCTTGCAACAGCATCCTTATTAATGCCGCAGTTTTTAAAAGCATTTGAAAAAGGAACACTTGTGCCGCCGGGAAATAAAGTAACGGTTATCATACAATTCAGTGGTGGAAACGATGGATTGAATACGGTGATACCTTACAGGAATGATCTGTATTACAGCAATCGTCCCCGTTTGGGTATTCAAAGAAATGCAGCATTATCTCTTACAGATGAAGCAGGCCTGCATCCTTCGCTCACTGCATTTAAAGAATTGTATGATGATGGCAGTTTAGGAATCTTCAACAGTGTTGGTTATCCTAATCCTGATAAAAGTCATTTCCGCAGTATGGACATCTGGCATACCGCCAGCGATAGTAAAGATTACTGGAATACAGGTTGGGTGGGGCGTTATCTGGATGCGCAATGTAAAGGCTGCGACAAACCTACACAAGCTTTGGAAATTGATGATGTGTTAAGTCTTGCACTGAAAGGGGATCAGATCAAAGGATTGGCATTGGAAGATCCCCGTCGTTTGTATAATACGAGCCAGGAAAGATATTTTAAAGAAATTCTTGCTCAGCATAAAAATGATGCACATGAACAGCCGGTTGATTATTTATACAAAACAATGGCTGAAACAATTTCAAGTGCAGATTATATTTTCAAACAAAGCAAGCAGCGTCCTTCATCTGAAGTTTATCCCAACAGTGATTTGGGAAAAGGATTAAAAACGATTGCTTCGCTCATCTTCAGTGAAATCAATACCAAAGTATATTATATTTCATTGGGCAGTTTTGATACCCATATTAACCAGGAAGCACAACAGAAGCGTTTGTTTACTGATTTGAATAACTCTGTGAAAGCATTTGTAAAGGATCTCAAAGCCAACAATCGTTTCAATGATGTATTACTGTTTACGTTCTCTGAGTTTGGCAGAAGGGTTTCACAGAATGCAAGCAATGGAACCGATCATGGTAAGGCTAACAATATGTTTTTTATTGGTGGTGGGTTAAAGAAACAAGGCATTTACAATCCGCTACCCGATTTAACCAACCTGGATGATGGAGATGTGAAATTTCAATTGGATTTTAAACAGGTATATGCCACCGTATTAAACAAATGGCTGAGTGCAGATGCAGATGCTATTTTAAAACAACAGATCAAACCATTGGATTTTATTTAAAGGATGGGCAGTGAGCCACTCAAAGCTTTCTCCGGCAATTGTTCAACCCCTCACTTCGTAAAATTACCGTACAAAGATTAGGTGGAAACTCCTATTGTGTACACCAGTTACTACGTTTATATTTGTATTGTCCATCCAATATTCAGAGAAACTAAACATCGACCAATTCCTATGGAAGTATCATACTTCTTCCGCAAAAGGAGGCTGCATGCCTTCAGCATTGAATCACTTTTTAATAATGTGTATTCGCAGGTTGCAACTCAATCTCAGTTCAGCCCAAAGAAAGTTGAGGTTCCTTCAATCCGCAATGTGTTTTCCAATATTTTCAAATCAGGCGCAAATCAGGGAACGGTTAATCATATCACCGGAGATATTCATTATGTATCACTTGGTATGAAAAAAAGAAATACCCTTTTAACCATTCATGATTGTGTGTTTCTTACCAAATACAGTAAATGGGATTTTAAATACTGGATGTTTAAATTTTTCTGGTACCAAATACCCATGTGGCGTGCCAACACCATTACAGTGATAAGCGAAAAAACAAAAAAGGAACTGGTAAAACTAACCGGGGTAAATGCTGAAAAAGTAAAAGTAGTTTCCAATTTTTTTGATCCACGTTTTGAGTTCGTTCCAAAAAAATTCAATACGCAGAAACCACGTATTCTTCAAATAGGAACAAAAGAAAATAAGAACATTCAAAATCTTGCAGTAGCATTAAAAGGTTTGAGTTGTGAACTGCATATCGTAGGTAGTTTGGAAGTAGAAACACAAATTGCTCTCCAGGAAAATAAAATTGATTTTAAATCACATACCAATCTTTCCTTTAATGAATTGAAGCAACAATATGAGTTGTGTGATATGGTGGTATTTGCATCTACCTATGAAGGTTTTGGATTGCCAATCATTGAAGCATGCGCCGTTGGCCGTCCGTTGGTAACCAGCCGCATTTCACCCATGGATGAAATTTCAGAAGACGCAGCTTGTAAAGTAAATCCGTATAATATTTTTGATATCCGTCGTGGTATTTTAAAAGTCATTGAGAATGAAGATTACCGTGATCAGTTGGTGAACAATGGCTGGAAGATGCGTTATAAATACAGCATTGCAAATATCACCGCCAAATACACCGATCTGTATGAGCAAATTGCTGAACAGCCGGTATCAGAATTTTTCATGTTCCGCCAGGCAAAAGCCGCAGCATCTTTTATCGGACTCGTTTAATTGTACTTTCTAACCCGTTTTTCCATAGTAGTTGTATGAAAAAATGCCTCTTTTTAGAGGCATTTTTCTTTTACTGAAATTGGAAAGAATTTATTCCTTCAGCTTTTCTGTTTTCTTTATTCCAATGCGATAAAGTGTATAGCCCATGAATACAAAGAAGGCAGCGCCTAAAAGATAATAGCCATTCGTGCTTAATAAAGTTGATAAACCATGTTCCGCATTTACCTTACCTAAAGCGGTTGTAACATTTTCATTCACTGAGAGGATTGCAACCACAACTCCTGCCAATGCTCCTCCTGCAACCAATCCTGTTGCAAATAAATTTCCTTTACCCAGATCCTCTTCTTCTGCAGAAAGTTTTTCACCGGATTTCTTCTGTTTCATATCAACTAACCCACGAATGGCACCACCAATAAAGATGGGTAATGTTGTTGATAAGGGTAGATACAAACCAACAGCGAAGCTTAAAGATTTAATTCCGCATAGTTCCATGGTAATGGCAATAAACACACCCACTAATACAAACTGCCAGTCAAGATTAAATGATAAGATGCCTTTTATTAATGTAGCCATTAAGGTTCCCTGTGGTGCAGGATATTTATCAGTACCTATTGCATGAGTGATACCTTGTGAGATCATATCAGCAGTTGGTGTATCAAGAATTTTAATAGTAGCACCAATAGCGATGGATGAAACAACTGCACCAACAAATAAAGCAATCTGCTGATACTTTGGTGTGGCACCAACGATATATCCTGTTTTTAAATCCTGGCTTGTTGCACCTGCATTGGCAGCCGCAATACAAATCATACCACCCACTACAAGCGCCATGGGTTCAAATACTTTCCCAGTCCAGCCTACTGCAATAAAGATGAGACAAGTGCCCATTAATGTTGCAATGGTCATGCCGCTGATTGGATTATTAGATGAACCAATCAAACCAACAATTCTTGATGATACTGTTACAAAGAAAGCACCGAAGATGACAACTAATAAACCCAGCAATAATTTGCTGCCGATATTGGTGCCCGGTACTTGTGGTAACACGGCCATTAATAAGATCAGCGCCAGGCTTCCAAACAAAACGATCTTGATATTCAGATCCCGTTCAGTTCTTTTAACGGCAACAGGTTCACCTTCTATTTTCTTCATGGAGCCAAGACTGCTTTTAAAAGAAGAGACAATGGTAGGAATTGTTTTGATGAGTGTAATAAAACCACCTGCAGCTACAGCACCTGCGCCAATCTGCCTGATATATGCACGATAAATAGCTGTTGAAAAATCGGCGAATGAATGAGCAACAGGGTCCCATCCTCCAGGACCACCTGTTTTATCCAACCCACCTAAATATCCCAGCTTTACCAATTGCGCTGCAATTGTATCAGGAGGAACAAGCGATGCAAGCAATGGAGTAAATGCAAACCAGGCAATGACCCCACCGGCCACTAAAACACCACTGATCTTTGGCCCGATGATATAACCAACGCCGAGATACTCGGGAGTAATTTCTCCACTCACTTTTGCCGAAGGGAAAAATTTATTTGCCTGTTTGGTCATCCAGAAAGGTGTTTCAGCAATTACATGAAAGATCTTTTGCAAAATGGCATAACCAAATGCAAAGCCCAATCCCATAAAAGCGGTCTTTGCAAAATCACCACCACGTTCACCTGCTTTTAATACACTGGCACAGGCAGTTCCTTCGGGATAAGGCAACGTACCATGTTCTTTTACAATAAGTGACTTCCGCAAAGGGATCATCATCAGCGTACCAAGAATGCCACCAAAAATGGCGAGTGTAAGAATGGTAAAATAGTTGAAGAACTGCGAACTGTCTTTTTCACTTAAAAACAAAAAGCCAGGCAATGTAAACACTACACCTGCCGCAATACTTTCACCGGCACTGCCGGTTGTTTGAATAATGTTGTTTTCAAGAATGGTTGTTTTTAAAAAACGACGGCCCAGCGTAATGGCTATTACAGCAATAGGAATGGAAGCACTTACTGTTAGGCCTGCTTTTAATGCAAGGTAAACGGTTGCTGCACCAAAGATGATTCCGAAAGCAGCGCCTACCAGCACACTTTTAACGGTGAACTCGGCCATTTTACTTTCATCGGGAACAAAGGGTTGAAATTTTTGATCTTGCATATGACAGTTGTTTAGAAAAGGAAGATAACAAAAAACCCCGATGAAATATTTCATCTATTTATCTAATAAAGTAAGTGTAAAATACCAGTAACATATTTAAACAGCTTGCAATTTGAGTTTTTAATTACTAAGTTTAAACTGTAAACACACTACACCTTATGACCTATGCTATTATATATACACCCTAACAGAATATCCTTTACAGAATAAACAGCCCTCCTCCATTTTGCAGATTACTAATAAGGCAACAAGAACACGGTTGTCATTTTCTGTAGGTCAAATAACTATTTATGAAATTATTATTGATCACCTTATTGCTTTTCCAGTTGTTGTTCTCCTGCAAAAAATACCAGCCACCGGAGATCACCTGCAGTTTAACAAATGAGATAGACAGTATTAAAAAATTCTTACCCGGCACCTGGATTTGGTTACATGAAAAAAGGTTTAACCAACGGGAAGGAAAATATGAGTACCTCACACCAAAAACAGAAGGTTATAGCCTTACATTGAAATTTGATGCTAACAAGGCTTATTATTATAAAAATAATAGACCAGATTCTGTGTATAATTACAAAATAGAGTTGCTAAGTTCTATTACGGGCTTTCCAGAAGATAGTTTACCTATACTTGTTTTTTATACAATTAGTAATGCAACTCGATACTCATTTGTTCCGGTTAAAACCTGCCCATCTTTTCTACTAATGCAATATGAAATTGTGGCTAGTGTTACGGGCAATTACACTTGGAGAAAGCAGTAGCAACTTTATTACAATGAAAATTGCCTTACTTATAACTTGTATATTTTTTAGTTTTTATTTTTCTTATAGTCAGAATAAAAACTGCCCAACAACAGTTAACATGGCTGAAATGCAGATTCATTATCTGTTGCAGTTTGAACGGTCACTTAAAAAATTTTAAAACAATTGATCTATAAGGTATAAAATGTGTAATAAGCACTTCTCTTGAAAATACTCTGCAAATATTACCGCTTTGTGGTATTGCAGGTTGAACAAAAGAGAGTTAATTTACTGCGAAACCGCAATCTTAATTTACAGGTATGCTTGAATGAATAGTCCGTCAGCATGCATCAAATTTGGCTGCAATACAATCTATTTATACAGCATTCATTATTTATAATTCAATTTGCGTTATGAAAAAAATACTATTAGCCCTATATATTACAAACCTTCTTTACGGTTGTGGCAAACCATGTTTTGAAACAAGAGGAATTGAAGGTGCCGGGTTAACCATTACCTTTTTCCATACTGCCAACAACGAGTATTTCTATCCTGTAAACACAAGGCTTTCCCCTTTTAATATTGATAGCTTGAGAGTTAAAGATTCAAAGGGCAATTTATTAAGAACTCCCTATCAAGTAAATTCTGATCCTGTAAATCCTTTGAAAGGGTTTTATGTTGTAGATATTTACCCAATCTTTATTCCAAGCGAAGACCAAGCTGCTTTTGACGGCGAACAAACAAAATATATTTATATCAAATATAATTACAACACTTTCGATACTTTAAAACTTGTATTTAAAGCAAGGAAGGAAAAGTGCATTAACAATTATGAATATGTAAAAGCCTACTATAAAAATACTCTTTTGGCCGAAAGCTATAATAAACCCCAGGGATTACTTATAAATTAAACCATTAACAAATGAAAAAAATATTCGCCTTATTTCTTGTGTTGTGTACTTTGCAAACTAACGCACAAGACACTTTGCTTCTCAGCAATGTCTCCCAATTGATAAAGTTGAAAAGCTGAACAAAAGTTGATGGGGACCTTGCGTATTACGAAGCACGTTCTCTTTCATCTACAACAACATTATTTTGTTACAGATTGTACTGCTATGCAACGTCCTGCCCCGGCATTGTACTAAGTGTTGGCATTGAATAGGCAGAGACATTGCTGAGAAAAAAAGCACTTACTGTAAGGCCTGCTTTTAAAGCAAGATAAACGGTTGCTGCACCAAAGATGATTCCGAAGGCAGCACCAACCAGTACACTTTTAACGGTGAACTCGGCCATCTTACTTTCATCAGGAACAAAGGGTTGAAATTTTTGATCTTGCATATGGCAGTTGTTTAGAAAAGGAAGATAACAAAAAACCCCGATGAAACTTTTCATCGGGGTTGAATGAATTTGAAGAAGACTATTAGTGTTTGAATTCTTCTGTATGCATCATTGTCTGCAGTTTTTTAGTAAGCAGGAAGAGGATAAGTGATGCCACTCCCGCCATAACAACAAATAGCATGAAGAAGTCATAATTATTATTCATTTCATATCCAAGAAAGCTAGTTGTTTTACCATCCGGGTATAATGCACTTAGCACACCTGCCAATTTATTTGCAGCAGCATTGGCTAAAAACCAAACAGCCATTAATAAGGATGCGAATTTAAAAGGAGCAAGTTTATTTACTAATGACAACCCTATAGGAGATAAACACAGTTCTCCCCATGTGTGCAATGCGTACATACCAATAAGCCAGATCATACTAACTTTTATTCCGGTACCTGCATCTTTAACTCCTAAAGCAATCCATAAATAGCCAACCGCCAACAGAAATAAACCAATGGCCATTTTAGTAGGTGATGAAGGTTCTTTTTTTCCAAGCTTCAACCACAGCCATGCAAACAACGGAGCAAAGGCTACAACAAAAATGGAGTTGAGTGATTGAAACCAGCTCGAAGGAACTGTAAAAAATCCAAGATTTCTTTGTGTTTGTTCCTCAGCAAAGAAAGTAAGTGAAGCACCTGCCTGCTCAAAGGCGCTCCAGAAAAAGATAACAAAAAAAGCAACAATAAAAATCACTGATATCCTTTGTTTTTCAATTCCTGTTAATGATTTGTCAGAGAAAATAATAAACGCAATAAATAAAGCGGCAGCAATTAATAAATAAGTAAGATAATTGACCACTTTAGCATCAATATATAATAGCCCGATTGTAAGCGCAGAAAAAGCAGCAAGCCCTAAAACCATTGCAACCGGTTTTGTCCAGATAGCAGGAGAATCCTTAGGTGTTAGTCCTAAAACATTATTTTCAGGATCACGAACATATTTATGATGAAACATCAATTGCACAACAACGCTGATCAGCATACCGATACCTGCCACAAGAAAAGCCCATTTAAAATCAGCCGGGTTGCCTGTATCACCAACGAGTCCGCAAATGAACGGACCGAAAGCACCGCCAACATTGATGCCCATATAAAAAATGGTATAGGCCGAGTCAATTCTTCTATCGCCTTTAGGATACAACTGACCAACGAGTGAAGAAATATTGGGTTTAAAAAAACCATTGCCTGCAATCATTAACCCCAATCCGCTAAAAAATAAAATAGAAGAGAGTCCGGGAGATGATTCATAAGTGGAGCCGCAAAAGAATAATAAAAATTCACCCAAAGCCATTACAATACCACCTGCAATAATAGAACGTTGGTTGCCCCAATACCTGTCTGCAATAAATCCACCAATCAAAGGAGTTAAATAAACTAAACTGGTGTAGCTGCCATAAAGATTCGAAGCAAAAGCTTTATCAAACAAAAGTGCTTTGGTCATGAACAAAACTAAAATGGCACGCATGCCATAATAGTTAAAGCGTTCCCACATTTCTGTTCCGAATAAAACCCAAAGACCTTTTGGATGACCTTTTTGTGCGGCAATCTGATTCATTGAAATTGGTTTACGTTATTGAATACTGAAGTTTCGAAAGTATGAAATAAAAACAAACAGTCATTTGTTTCCTAAAATCCGAAAGAATTTTTCTTTGCGTCTTACAGCCAAGTACAATATTTCCAGAATGAACCCCAAAATAAAAAGGTCATTTTTTTGTTGTACTCTTTGTATATCCTTTGCGGTTTTGCGTGAAATTTTTCTTTTTTCTTTCAGAATGCAGATGTTTTATTATGATCACTTTTGATAAACGGTTTAGGAATTTGCGGAAGCAAGAGCTAATTTCGGGGTGGAGAAAATTATGATCATGAATATTCTTTTGCTTGGCTCTGGTGGTCGTGAACATGCACTGGCCTGGAAATTGGCGCAAAGCCCACTCTGTGAAAAATTGTACATCGCTCCCGGAAACGCAGGTACTTCACAATACGGTACCAATGTTAATATGCGTGTAAGCGGCGATTTTGCAGAAGCAGAACAATTCTGCAGAACCAATCATATTCATTTAATATTTGTGGGGCCTGAAGACCCTTTGGTACTGGGGGTGTATGATTATTTTCAAACTGCACATGAAACAAACCCTTTTGCTGAAGGTTGGCTGGGTGTTATTGGCCCGTCAAAATTAGCCGCTCAATTAGAAGGAAGTAAAGCGTTTGCCAAAGCATTTATGGAACGGCACAACATACCAACTGCATCTTATCGGGAATTTACAGAAGATAATTTTGAAGAAGGAAGGGAATACCTGCTCAATCATGCATTGCCGATTGTATTAAAAGCCGATGGTTTAGCTGCAGGAAAAGGTGTGATCATTTGTAATAATCATGTAGAAGCCTTTGCCGAATTTGACATGATGATTCACCAGCATAAATTTGGCGATGCCGGGAAAAAAGTGGTGATTGAAGAATTCCTGAACGGTATTGAAGTAAGTGTGTTTGTATTAACCGACGGGAAAAATTATTGCATCCTTCCCGAAGCAAAAGATTATAAACGTATTGGTGAAGCTGATACAGGATTAAATACGGGTGGCATGGGTGCTGTGAGCCCTGTACCCTTTGCAGATAAAGTGTTCATGGATAAAGTTGAAGAACGAATCATCAAACCAACCATCAACGGCATCAGCAGCGAAAACATGAGCTACAAAGGATTTGTCTTTATTGGTGTGATAAAAGTAAACAATGAACCTTTTGTGATAGAATACAACTGCCGGTTGGGCGATCCTGAAACAGAGGTGGTGATTCCACGTTTAAAGAACGATCTGGTGGAACTATTGACGGCAACGGCACAGGAACGCATTCATGAAGTAACAATTGAGCAAGATCCACGATTTGCAGTAACCATGATGGCCGTAAGTGGGGGTTATCCCGGCGATTTTATAAAAGGATATGATATAGAAGGGCTCAATCAGCAACTGACCGCTGATTCATTCATTTTTCATGCGAGTACTTCAGTGGAAAATGATGGCATTGTAACAAACGGGGGTCGGGTACTAACTGTTACTTCCTTTGGTACAAGTGTGGATGAATCTGTTTACAGAGCAAAACAAATACTTTCTCAGATAAGATTCAAAAAAATGTACTACCGCAATGATATCGGTTACGAATTTTTGACTACTAACTATAACGGATAGACGAAATCTGTAACTTTACAGAAGCCTTTTATAGCTTTACTTTTGAACGGCTATCGGGAAGAGATAAAAACTCTTTTTAAAAAAACACGTAAAATTCAGTGATGGGCATGGTTTTAGCGTTGTAAATCCAAATTTTTCTCTCAAATTTGCAACCATCAGGAACATAATAATATCCACCAACCAAATATGGGACTCTTTAACTTTTTCATCCAGGAAATTGCGATCGACCTGGGAACAGCCAATACCCTCATTATACACAACGACGAAATTGTTGTAAATGAACCATCCATTGTAGCACTTGATCGTAACAATCCTAAAAATGTACTGGCGGTTGGTAAGAAAGCCCTGATGATGCATGAAAAAACTCATGAAAGTATACGTACTGTAAGGCCCTTGAAAGATGGTGTAATTGCCGATTTCAACGCTGCTGAGCTCATGATTCGTGAACTTATTAAATTAGTATTGACGAAAAAGCCATTGTTCGCCCCCAAATGGCGCATGATGATCTGTATACCCAGCAGTATAACTGAAGTAGAGAAAAGAGCAGTAAGAGATAGTGCTGAGCAAGCGGGAGCACAGGAAGTATACCTGCTGCATGAACCAATGGCTGCAGCATTAGGAATTGGTATTGACGTGGAAGAGCCGGTAGGAAATATGATTGTTGATATTGGCGGTGGTACAACGGGTATTACTGTTATTGCCTTGGCAGGAATTGTGTGCGACCAGAGTATCCGCATTGCAGGTGATGAATTTACAGCTGATATTATGGAAGCTCTTCGTCGTTATCATAGTTTGTTGATTGGTGAACGTACCGCAGAACAGATCAAGATACAGATTGGCGCAGCAATGAAAGATCTGGATAATCCTCCCGATGATATTCCAGTGAATGGTCGTGATCTTGTAACAGGTATTCCCAAACAGATCATGGTGAGCTACCAGGAAATTGCTGAAGCATTAGATAAAAGTATTTTCAAGATAGAAGAAGCCATTCTTAAGGCATTGGAAATGACTCCTCCGGAACTGGCTGCAGATATTTACAGAAGAGGAATTTATATCACCGGCGGCGGAGCATTGCTTCGTGGATTGGATAAACGTTTGAACCAGAAAATTAAATTACCTGTACATATTGCTGATGATCCTTTAAAAAGTGTAGTAAGAGGTACAGGAATTGCGTTAAAGAATTACAATCGCTATCCGTTTGTGATGCGTAACTAAAAGTTGCAGCCAAACGGTGGAACTTTTAAATCATCCACCCTTCTGTGCGGAATATATTCGCTTTTATCAGACGTTTTTCGGTGTTGCTGTTTTTTCTTCTACTGGAAATCATCAGCACGGTTCTTCTATTTCGGTATAATAAATTTCACCAGGCTGCTTATATGGATACCGCAGGTGAAATTACCGGTAGCGTTGAAGCGCAGTATAAAAAAGTAAACGACTATTTCAATCTCAAAAAAGAAAACGAAGAATTACGCCGCAGGTTAAATGAAGTACAGAATAAACTGGTTGAAAATTTTTCTTCTCCCGATACAACACTTCGTATTGTTACAGATTCCGTTTCAGTTGACACAACAGGTGCAAAAAGAAAGTTCCTGTACATGGATGCAGAAGTAGTGAACAACTCTGTTTCACAGCCTAATAATTATTTCACCATTCATCGTGGCTGGATGCAGGGTATTGAACCCGGAATGGTTGTCATATCTGCCAATGGCGTGGCAGGTGTGGTACTGGATGTAACGGATAATTTTGCAACAGTAATGAGCATGCTTAACAAACAAAGCCGCATCAGCGCAAGATTAAAGAAAACGGGTGAAAGCGGTAGAATTGAATGGGATGGGGTTAACCCAAGACTGGTGCAGCTCAGGGATATTCCCAAAAGTGTAAAAATTGAAAAAGGCGATTCTGTTATTACCAGCCAGTATTCTGATTTTCCACCGGGCATCATGATCGGCATTATTGAAAAAGTGATTCTTGAAAAAAGCAGTAATAACTATTTGTTGCAGGTTCGTCCATCAAATGATTTCAGTCGTTTGCAGAATGTGTTTGTGGTAAGCAACCTGCAACGCAATGAACAACTGGAACTGGAGAGTAAACTGAAAAAGAAAAAATGAGCAGCCTCTTACGAAATATAATCAGGTTAATCATATTCATACTGTTGCAGGTATTTGTGCTCAATCATATTCCGCCATTGCATCAGTACATTACACCCTATCTCTATTTTCTGTTTATATTATGGTTGCCTTTCAGTATGGGGCGGGGCAGTTTGCTGATTGTTTCTTTTATAACAGGTATGTGTCTTGATTTTTTTACGAAGACACCAGGGCTGCATGCGGCTGCCTGTGTGTTTGTTGGTTACCTGCGGCCATTCCTCATTAATTTATTAATGCCACAGCAGGGAATTGAGTTTAACTATCGTGAACCTTCAGTAACCAGTCTCGGATTTACACAATATATTACTTATGTATCAGTGCTTACCTTTTGTCATCATGCGGTGTTGTCTTCCATTCAGGCTTTTCAATTTGGGAATATTTTATATCTCGTATTAAAAACACTCGGTTCAACCCTTATAAGTTTGTTGCTGATAACAGTCATAGAAATTATTTTTATACGTAAACAAAAATTTCTCACAAACACTTGATAACACAATTCTGAAAAACCATTAAGAGGCTATGGCCGAATTTAACCAAACAAGACAAACAACTATCCGTATCATTATTGCCATTGTGTTTACAATTATATTGGTCAGGTTAATGACGTTGCAATTATTTTCATCGAAGTATGCAGAACTTGCCAACGATCAGGCTATTTTACGAAAAGTAGTTTATCCCAGCCGTGGAATAATTTTCGATCGTGATGGAAAAGCCATTCTTGATAATATTACGATGTATGATTTGATGGTGACTCCTTCCCAACTGAAAGGGATTGACACTTTTTCTCTTTGTCGCATTTTAAATATTGATACAACTGAGTTTAAAAAACGCATCGTAACTGCTATCATCAAAAATTCAAGAAACCGGGCCTCTGTTTTTGAACCCCTTTTATCGGCAGAGAAATATGCAAAAGTAAATGAGAAGCTTTTTCGTTTTCAACCAGCCTTCTTTATGCAGGAGCGGCCTATCCGTAGTTATCCTTTTAAAGCTGCAGCTCATATTTTAGGATATGTTGGTGAAGTGGATTCTTCCATGCTTAAAAGATCGAACTTCTTTTACCAGATGGGCGATTTTGCAGGCCGCAGCGGATTGGAAAGTTATTATGAAAAGGTATTGATGGGTGAACGGGGTATTCAATATATCCTCCGTGATAATTTTAACCGGCCTATCGGTCCGTATGAAAAAGGTGAGTTTGATACGCCATCTGTTGCAGGCCGTCATCTTACCACTTATATTGATATTGAAGTGCAACAGCTCGCAGAACAATTGATGCAGGGAAAGGTAGGCAGCGTTGTTGCCATTGAACCAAAAACTGGCGGCATCATTGCCATGACATCGGGTCCTACCTATGATCCTAATGAATTAACCGGATCAGAAGCCAGAAAAAATTTCAGCCGCTTATTTTTAGATCCTGCTTCACCGTTATTAAACCGTGGCATGCAGGGGGTATATCCTCCGGGCTCAACATTTAAGCCTTTGGGTGCATTGGTGGCTTTGGATGAAGGATTGATTACGCCATCTTATGGATATCCTTGCTATGGACGCTATACCCCTTGTGGACGACCCGCCTGCACTCACTCAAACCCCGGCCATGCTGCAAACATGAGTTTATCTATTGCCAATTCCTGTAACTCTTATTATGCGCACATGTTCAGAATGGCCATTGATAATCCTGCTTATAATGATGTGGAGAAAGGATTGATGAAATGGAAAGAATATATGAGCGGATTTGGTTTGGGGCGTCGTGTTGGTTTAGATATGCCTGGCGAATATGCCGGTTATATTCCCGATACAGCAAGATATAATAAAGTGTTTCGGAGAGGCGGATGGAGTTCGTGTACGATCGCTTCTTTAGGAATAGGACAAGGTGAAATACAAGTTACCCCTTTACAAATGGCCAATGCCATTTGCCTCATTGCCAACCGTGGCTGGTATTATACACCCCATTTTGTAAAATCAATTGATGGAGAAACGGCAGACGATAGTATTTTGAATAAATACCGTCAAAAAATTAGCCCTTTGCATATTCCTGACAATTCCTACCAGGCTGTAATTGACGGGATGGAAATGGTGGTAACCAATGGAACTGCCCGCAATGCAATGATTGAAGGGTTTAGTGTATGTGCCAAAACAGGAACGGTAGAAAACTATTATAGAAATAAAAAGCAACAGAACCACTCTTTTTTTGTTGCCTTTGCTCCCAAGGATAATCCAAGAATTGCAATTTGTGTGGTGGTAGAAAATGCAGGATTCGGTTCAACATGGGCCGGGCCCATTGCTTCCTTATTGATGGAAAAATTCTTAACTGACTCCATTGCAGGCCCAAAACGTAAAGCAGAAATTGAACGGATCAGTAATGCAAGCATCATTCCTGCCCGTATTAAACATGAACTTTATGTAAGAGATTCAATCAGCCAGTTGAAAGATTCATTGTTGCGTTTACGATTGGAAAGACAACAAAGGGCCAAAATTGATTCAACTGGTTTAACATTGATCAATGAGGATGCTCCAGTGTTTCCGGAAAAAGAACCACAAAAGAAAAATCAAAAACAGGAAGTTTATGCAGCGCTGCTTCCAACAGATCGTTTTCATTTTAAAAAATACAATCAAACCAAAGTATAACAGTTAGCGGTTCATGGAAAAACAAGTCACCATAGGAAAAGGAATTGATACAACTATTTTATTGCTATACTATGCATTGGTGATGGTAGGATTTATTGCCATTTTTTCTGTTGAATACCGCACAGGGGATTCCTTTTTTCAATCATTGCTGGAGCTGAAGAAAAATTATTCAAAGCAGGTATTATTTATCGGCATCAGTTCATTGGTTGCTGTATTTATTTTGTTAACCGACAGTAAGTTTTTTACCAGTATTGCCAACCTGTTGTATATGGCGGGGATTCTGCTCATGCTGCTCACATTTGCCATTGGCAAAGATATCAGCGGTTCCCGGTCATGGATTGCATTGGGCGGTGGTTTTAATCTGCAACCTGCGGAATTATGTAAGGTGTTCACCGCACTGGCTTTAGCAAAGTATTTGAGCCGGCAGGAAACGGAATTTCATAAGCTACGATCTCAACTCATTGCAATTGCTATTACACTTGTTCCTGCGTTGTTATCTATTGCACAGAAAGAAACAGGGCTTGCCCTAGTTTACTTTTCTTTCTTCCTTGTTATGTACAGGGAAGGATTGCCTGTTAGTTACCTGATTGCAGGATTTTCCTTTATTACTGTTTTTATCACCGCCATTGTATTTTCCCTGTTTTGGTTTATTATATTAATTCTGATTGCTGCAATGATTGCAATCTTTATCATGTGGAGAAAAATTAAGAAGAGCTTATCTGTATTAGTAATGATATTGATCATTGGTGCGGTGTGTATTTTTTTTAAGATGTTTGTCATTGACCTTGTGTTTGATAAAGTATTAAAGCCTTATCAAACAGAAAGAGTACTTGGTATGTTTGGAAAGGAATATGAGCCAAAAGATTCAGCACGGAAGGCAATGCTTGAAAAAGAATTGGCCACAGGCAAGAAGAAAGATCGCAACTATAATGTAAAGCAATCAAAAATTGCAATTGGCTCTGGTGGTGTTTTAGGAAAAGGTTTTTTGAAAGGGGTTACAACACAAGGCGATTTTGTACCTGAACAGCATACTGATTTTATTTTCACTGCCATTGCTGAAAGCTTTGGTTTTTGGGGCAGTGCTCTCTTATTAGGTTTGTATTTCTTTCTTCTATACAGAATCATATCATTGGCAGAGCGGCAACGAAGTGCTTTTTCAAGAGTATATGCCTACAGCGTAGCTGCCATTCTCTTCTTTCATGTATTTATTAATATTTGTATGACGATTGGATTAATGCCTGTAATTGGCATTACATTGCCACTGTTAAGCTATGGCGGGTCGTCTTTGATCACTTTTACTGTTCTTATCTTTATCATGCTTCGTTTAGATGCAGACAGGCAAATGGTTTTGCGGTAATAACATTATAGAATTTTTTTACTAATCTTTGTTTAGTTGTTTGAATCTTTTAAATGACAAACACATGAAAAAATTTCAATGTACTTTTTATTTGCAGGGTGAGTTGGGCAATGAATTTTGGGATTTGATTCCACGCCACCGGAAATATATAAATAACCTGATGCGTGAAGAAGTGATCATTACTTATGCAGTTAATCATATACGCAGTAAAGGTTGGGTGGTCATTAATGCTGCCTCTGAAATGGAAGGAGCCTAACTGATGGATCGTTTTCCTATCCGCAGGTTTATCAATTATGAAATGGATGAACTGTTTATTTTTGACTCAATGATCGGCACACCTAAACTGATCATGAACTGATTTCGCTTCGCATCAACTTGCCTGTATCTTTGCAGCATGAAAATTATACCGCTTTCAGAAGGAAGCTTTACAGTTGATGCCTCCAAAAAATTTATTCCATTTGATCTTTCGACTGACAATATAAAAGACAGGCCAGCCGGGAGTTTACTGGTAGAAGTACAGCCCTTTGCAGTTATTACATCAAAAGATATTTTAGTGCTGGATACAGGGCTTGGTTTTACATTACCCGATGGTACATTACAGATACATCATAATTTAATGGAGGCTGGAATTAATCCACTTGATGTTACAAAAGTTTTGATGAGTCATTTGCATCGGGATCATGCCGGCGGCATAAGCAAAGAAGACTCTGTTTTGCAAAAGCGTTTTTTAAGTTTTCCAAATGCAACGTATGTTGTGAATAAACAGGAGCTTGAAATTGCAGTTAGTAAATTATCGAAATCATATTCATTTGATGATGTGCGGATACTTACCGAAACAGATAAAGTAATGCTGGTAGAAAGTACGGGAGCAATAGATGATTATATACATTATGAATGGACGGGGGCACATAGCCCATGGCACCAGGCGTTTTGGATTAAAGAAAAAAATGAAACAGTTTTCTTTGGAGGCGATGTTGCACCACAACTGTTTCAAATGAAAACAAAGTTTATCACCAAGTATGATTTTGATGGAAAGCTTGCTGCAGATACAAGAGTTAAATGGTGGAAACAGGGTGAGGAGGAAGCATGGAAGTTTCTATTTTATCACGATGTAAAAACACCGGTCTTTGCTTTCAATTGATAAGTACTGCCGGGAACTCTTTGTAGTTTAAATACTACAAGCAGATCTGTCATCTTAATGTCACTCACGAAAAATCAAGTATGAAAAGCATCATGCCTTTATACTTAATCATTAATCTAAGCATCATAAATTATTTTAATACTGTAAGAGTGAGAAAAAACACATTCGCTGAAATTCAGTACTGGCAAGGGTTTGTAGAAAAAAATAGGCCAACCCTGAAAAGAGTCGGCCGTTGCTAACCTATGAAAAACACCTATTAGCAAATTTATAACATTAGTATTTAAAATTCCAAATTAATTTCTGTTTCTACGTTGCTGTATTGGCCTGTCGGGGCGGTTTTTTAACTGATTTAATAGAACACCACGAAATTCTCTTTCTGCCTGAAAGAATTTGTTCATTCTGGGCTGTCCTATAACACCAACAAAACGATCACGGTATTTTTTTCTTACATCTATGATCCTTTGTTCATTGTCAATAACATCTTTATGGGGGTTATTTTTTTGCGCAATCATTACCTGGCGCATATCTCTTTTATACTCGTTATAAACGGGCCAGAACTTCTGGGCTTCATCTGTTGTTAAGTTGAGCTTGCGGCTGATGAATGCAATTTCAAGTGTCTGAATTTTTTCTTCATCTTTGGGATCGGGTTGTTGTTCCTGTGCAATGGCTGCGCCTGCAATACTAAACAACATGATCATTAGTGTAAATAACGTTTTCATTTTTCTATCCTCCTTACTCGTACTTGTTTATTAATTTGTTTTTTGTTCTGTTAGTTCCAATTCTTTCATAAATGATTCAAGAAAAGCATCATCCATGTATTCTGCTTCATTGGGTAATTGAGTTTGATCAATTAATGCAGCCATTGTTTCTGCATCTTTACTATCGGCTGTAAGTTTTAAATAACTGATGATTTCTTCTTCACTGATACTGGCTAAATCTTTATTGAATTGTTCTTCGGTTTTAATTGTTGGAATTTCCACTATAGGTCCGATTGCTTTAGGTTGTTGTAACAGGAAGTTGATACCAAATGTAATTATACCAAACACAACTGCTGCTGCCGCATATCGTATCCACAGCTTTCTGCTGAACATTGAAACAACTTTTGTTTCGATTGTTGTTTGTTGAATAAGGGTATCAGTGAGGCTTTCAAAATACCCCCTTGGTACTTCATACAAATTTGTTTTGCTCAATTCTGCAAGCACAGGAGATAATTCATTTAATTCTTTAGCAACAGTTTTTTCCTGCTGCGTCTTTATTTTTGAAAGGATAGTCTCTGATAATGTATCGAAGTAACCTTGCGGTATATCCTGAGGCATTTCTTTGCCAGCCACCTGAAGCAATGAGTTTTCTTCATTGCCCCCGGCTGCAATCCTGGCCATGATCACTGTGTTCAATGTATCAAAATAGCCAACCGGGACGGTGTAAGGTGTTTTTCGGTTGATTTGTGCAACGGCCTTGCTGATTTGTTCTAATTCTTTCAATATGTCTGTATCAGGTGTCATTGTATATGTTGATAGATGTTTTTTTAGCGGAAAAGTTTAACGGTTCAAGATAAAATCCTCTATTTTTTTTACTGCGTGATGATAACTGGCCTTCAGTGCTCCTTCGCTGGTTTCCAATACCCTGCTCATTTCTTCGTAAGGCATTTCATCATAGTATCTTAGGTTAAAAACAGCTTTCTGTTTATCGGGCAAATGCTGAATGGCTAATTGCAGCTTCCATTCAAGACGGTTGGCATCAAAATGCTTATCTGCTTTTACGGAATTACTAAGTCCCGCCTCCGATTCATCCATTGAAACAGTTGAACGTTTCTTTTTTTGTTCAATAAAAGTGAGGCATTCGTTCGTGGCAATGCGGTAAAGCCAGGTATAAAGCTGGCTATCCTCCCTGAAGTTTTCGAGCCCGTTCCATACTTTGATAAACATGTTCTGCAAAACATCATTTGCATCTTCATGTTCTACAACCATGCGCCGAACATGCCAATATAGTTTTTCCTGGTATTTTTTGATGATACGGGTATAAGCCCACTCTTTGGTAGCCGGCTCATGGAATTGCAGCAGTAATTCCTTGTCGTGTGGTTGCGTCATGAATAGAGCTTTTCTGGGTGGGGTTGTTTCTTAAAAGTAAAAAACCCATCGGTAAGATGGGTTTTATTGTCAAAAGTTTAATCAATTTATTTTCTGGTCATTACTTTTTCACCTGCAGCAACAAGATCGGGAATATCCAATCCATATTTCTTCAACAAATCCATTGGCTTACCACTTTCACCAAAGGTATCTTTTGTACCTACATATTCAATGGGTATGGGGAAATGTTTGGCTGCAACTTGTGCAATGCTATCGCCCAAACCACCAATAATGTTATGTTCTTCGGCAGTAACGGCACATTTTGTTTTACGGATGGATGCGAGGATTGCTTCTTCGTCCAATGGCTTAACGGTGTGGATATTGATCACTTCAACTGAAATGCCTTTTTCCTGTAATTGCAAACCGGCCTGTATAGCGTACCACAGCATATGGCCACAAGCAAAAATGCTTACATCATTACCGTCACTGAACTTCTGCGCCTTACCAATTACAAATTCATCTTCTGGTTTGGTAAAGATGGGCCATACCGGGCGACCAAAACGTAAATAAACCGGGCCGTGATAATCTGCAATAGCCATAGTAGCCTGTTTGGTTTGATTATAATCGCAGGGAACAATCACCGTCATACCCGGCAACATTTTCATCATTCCAATATCTTCCAGGATCTGGTGTGTTGCTCCATCTTCGCCCAATGTAAGACCGGCATGTGAAGCACAAATTTTTACATTCTTATCGCTGTAAGCAACGCTTTGACGGATTTGGTCGTACACACGACCCGTACTGAAATTGGCAAAAGTTGTTGTATAAGGAATTTTGCCACCAATGGTTAAACCAGCAGCAATTCCAATCATATTGGCTTCTGCAATACCTACTTGTATAAAACGCTCAGGAAATTCTTTGATGAAAGCTCCCAGTTTTAAAGATCCGGCCAGATCGGCGGTTAATGCAACAACGTTTTCGTTTTTGCGGGCTGCTTCCAGAATGCCATCACCAAAACCGCTACGTGTATCTTTATTGCCACTTACTGTAATATCCTGTAATGTCATTTGCAGAAATTTATAAAGGAGTTTAAAATCGTTTATTCCGGTTATTTGAGACAGCAACCGGAGCTTAAAATTGCTGCAAAGAAAAGGGAAAGTTTTGAGTTGAATTGTAAATGGGATAGCATTTAACCAACATCAGACAAATGCTGTTAATTTAAATCACTGTTCTGGCTGCTGTACAAACTTTCATCTTTTTTAATATTCAATTCCCATTGCCAGGCTGTTTGCATCATTTCATCTAATGTAAACCGGGGGCTCCAACCCAGGAAGTTCTTTGCTTTATCATTATTGGCATAGGTAGCAATTACATCACCAACACGGCGGGGCCCAATTTTATAGTTGAGCTTTTCACCGCTCACTTTTTCAAATGCTTTAATTGCTTCCAGTACTGTAACTCCATCACCAATGCCCAGATTAAATACTTCGCAGCGGGTGAAATTTTTTCCTTCGATCAGATAATTCAATGCCAGGGTATGTGCATGAGCCAAATCACATATATGAATAAAGTCACGGATACAGGAACCATCTCTTGTATCATAATCATTTCCATACACAGTCATGGACGGTAATTTACCAATTGCAGTTTGGGTAATAGCCGGCACCAGGTTTTGCGGCCGGCCAATTGGAAGTTCTCCAATGATGCCACTGGGATGTGCCCCAACCGGATTAAAATATCGTAACAGAATTGAATTAGTTGAAAGGCTTTTAACCGTTTCACTTACTATCTGTTCGCCCATTTGTTTGGTATAACCGTATGGGCTTTCAGCCGGCTTGGGCATTGTTAATTCAGTAACAGGAACAGTATCAGGGTTGCCATATACTGTGCATGACGATGAAAAAACAAAATGAGGGATATGAAATTCCTGTACGCATTTCAATAAGTTGATCAATGACATCAGATTGTTTTCGAAATACATCAACGGTTTTTCTACACTTTCACCCACCGCTTTGAAAGCAGCAAAATGAATAACACCAATGATGTCGGGGTTTTCCTGAAACACAGCAAATGTTTCATCGTAATTGCACAAGTCAACTTTATAGTTCCTTATTTTTTTGTTGAGAATTTTTTCAGCTCCTTCCAGCAAACGCTGGTTAGATCTGGAATTGTTATCAACACTTACAACGTCGTAACCGTTTTGAACCAAGTCTACAATCGTATGTGATCCGATATAGCCGCATCCCCCTGTAATTAAAATCTTATTCATAAGCTATTAATAATAATCTTTTTTTTTGAAAATAATTATTTAGTGAGATTGATGAGGTATTGCCCGTATCCGCTTTTCAATAAAGGCTGCGCAAGTTCTTTCAATTGTTCTGTTGTAATAAAACCTTTTCGCCAGGCAATTTCTTCAATACAGGCAATTTTAATTCCCTGCCGTTGTTCAATTACCTGTACAAATTGTGAAGCCTGCATCAAACTGTCGAACGTGCCTGTATCAAGCCATGCAGTGCCACGATCCAGAATAGAAACTTTCAATCTTCCTCTTTTAAGATATTCTTTATTAACATCAGTAATTTCATATTCACCTCTTGGGCTTGGTTGGAGTTCTTTTGCAATCTTCACTACTTCATTGTCATAAAAATATAAACCCGGTACAGCATAATTACTTTTTGGATGGGTAGGTTTTTCTTCTATGCTTAAAGCATTCATCTCTTCATCAAAATCTACTACACCATATCTTTCAGGATCGCTAACATGATAGGCATAAATAATACCTCCGTCAGGATCTGTATTATTTGCAAGCAACTTTCCTAAGCCGGCGCCATAAAAAATATTATCGCCTAATACCAGCGCTACTTTATCAGTTCCTATAAATTCTTCACCAATCACAAATGCCTGTGCCAGTCCATTCGGAACAGCTTGTTCTTCGTAATAAAAATGGATACCCAGGTTTTTTCCATCACCCAATAAACGTTTAAAGTAAGGAAGGTCATGCGGGGTTGAAATAATCAGGATCTCTTTAATGCCTGCCATCATCAGAATTGACAGCGGATAATAAATCATCGGCTTATCATAAATAGGCATGA
>JBKJNM010000106.1:0-3282 GCA_046593655.1 Lacibacter sp.
CCATAAGAGCAAATCCTGAGATAATAAAAATAAGAACCGGAAAAGAAGATGAATTATTTGAGTATTATAACCGGTTACAATATTTCCAGGTTATCAATACATTCAGATTAGGAGCAACTAAAAATTTATTACAGAAAGCAACGAATTTAATTGAAATGATTAAAAAAGAATATCACCTGGAATAATATGAGCGAAGAAAAAAACATACCACCTGAAGAAATTCTAGAAAATGATCTGGTTAATAAAGTACCAACAGATGAAAACATTTCATTTACTGAACCCATTGCTGAAGTTGAACAACCAAAAACCACAAATGCTGATGCTTCAGATCGGCATCAAGACCCAAGGCGTCTTGACTACAAACCAGAAACAGAAAATATGGAAGTACATCATCATAACCCACGAAAGTCATGGAAACCCGCCTGCCGGACGGGCAGGGAAAAACTGGAAATCTTATTTCTGGGAATTTTTAATGTTGTTCCTGGCGGTGTTCTGCGGATTTTTGGCTGAGTACCAACTGGAGCACACAATAGAACACCAGCGGGAAAAAAAATACATGCAATCGCTTTTAAGCGATTTGAAAACAGACCTTGCAACCATAGATTATGGGCTTCCCCGCAAGGAAGGAAAAATAAAAGCTATTGACACTGTGTTTATGTTTTTTAATACAAACAAAAATGTTACAGCCATACCCGGTAAGCTTTTTAAAACCATCCGCAGAACCACCTGGGACCAGCGCATAGACCGAAACACAATTACCATAAGCCAACTAAAGAATGCAGGCAATATGCGCCTCGTTCAGAAAAAAGTTGTTGCAGATTCCATTGCAGCTTACGATATGCAATGGACTTATATTGACCTGTACAGGGATGCCTATCTTATGAACGGGCAGCTATCCAACCGGTATGCTGAAAAATTGGTAAACCCGAATGATCTGCTGCCACTTTATATTGATAATTCAAGTGAAGCCATAGTTGATAATATTCCGGACACTATGATTATAAAAATTAATGCCACTGAATTGGATACTCAGTTGAATTTTATGATGGGCCAAAAAGTATCCATCCGCCAGCAGTTTACACTTTATATAAAGCTTAGGCAAAGTGCAGAAGAGTTAATTGCATTGATAAAAAAAGAATACCATCTGGAATAATATGAGCGAAGAAAACAAAATACCATCGGAAGAAATTCCACAAGAGCAACTGCTAAATAATGCATCAACAGATGAAAACACTTCTGAAGCTGCATCAACCATAATTTCTAACCAACAACCTTCAACCACACAAGAAATGGAAGTACATCACCACACCCACCCCGCCCACGGCAAAAAGAACTGGCAATCTTATTTCTGGGAATTTTTAATGTTGTTCCTGGCGGTGTTCTGTGGGTTTTTGGCAGAGTATAAACTAGAACATACTATTGAACATCAGCGGGAAAAAGAATATGCAAAAGCATTGTTTGATGAGTTGTATGCCGACTCTATGGTATTTGCTAAAAAAATTGAAGGAAGATTTGGAAAAGAAAAAGACTGTGATTATTTGGTAAGCTATATTAGAGACAGCTCTTTGACCAATTTGCCAAAAGAATTTTATACGTCATATACTACAGTGTTCTATCTTTTTACCAGTTATACCTTTGAACCAAAGGACGGCGTATTAAATCAACTCAAAGGCTCAGGCTCTCTCAGGTATTTTAAAAGCGCCTATCTCCAAAAACTATTTGGAGAATTAAGTGTGTACATCAACAATGTTCGTGACAGAAACGACCAGGAATACCAATACTTTTCCAGCCCTGTAAAGCCTTTTATATTGAAGCATTATGACTTTAACTGGATGAATGAATTGAGGAAGCTTGATGAAACTGCTTATAATATTGACCTTATTGCCCGCTACCGGGCAGGCAATTCAACCATAAAGGCCGAGATATTAAACCTTCCCTCTTTTAATAAGGGTGAAGTAATTAATATGATATTGTTTTATAAAATCATGCTGGTATCAACAAGAACCCTGCCGATGAAAGATTATATTTCAACCAATCACAAACTATTGCAGGAGCTGCGTAAAGAATATCACCTGGATTAATATGAGCGAAGAAAATAAAATACCTACCGAAGAGTTTCCACAAGAGCAACCGGTAAAAAAAGAACCATCAGATGAAACTAAATCATCTGCTGAACCTTATACTGAAGCTGAACAACCTTCAACCTTACAAGAAATGGAAGTACATCATCACTCACACGAAAGCCACGGAAACCCGCCTGCCGGACGGGCAGGGAAAAACTGGAAACCTTATTTCTGGGAATTTTTAATGTTGTTCCTCGCTGTGTTCTGTGGATTTTTAGCAGAGTATCAGTTGGAACATAAAATAGAAAGAGACCGGGCAAAGGAACTTGCCGCCAGTTTTTATAATGAACTCAGAAATGATTCTGCTGTTTTAAAAAATATACAGAATTTTCGGTTAAGAAAATACACAGCATTAAAGTACCTGCAAAGTTATTTTCAGGACAGCAGCCTTACCAATTGCTCCAATACCTTCACCATTGAATTGTTGTATGGTTATTATACGTTCAGTCCTTCTTTTTTTGAACCCGGGGATGCTATATTGGAACAATTAAAAAATTCAGGTTCACTCCGGTATTTTAAAAGCAGAGAGTTGCAAAAACTTACAGGCGATCTGTCTGTAGCCATTGCTAACCTGCGTAAAAGAAATGCTTTTGAAGAAGTTTTTTACCGTGATTATATCTGGCCATTCCTGGTACAATATAATGATACGAAATGGTACGAAAGTATTGTTAATCGGTCGAATGAATTTTTTGTCACCTTTTTAAAAGAATATGAAAAGACTGGTGGGGATGTACAGTTCCATTTTGATAAACCTGAAATTTTTGACAGAAAAAAAGCCACGAATACTACCAGCATCTATAAAATTATCTTAAAAGGAACCGGAGATTCTCAATATCGAATTTATAGCAGTCTGAATAGCAAACTTCAGGAAGCATTACGAAAAGAATATCAACTGGAATAATATGAGCGAAGAAAATAAAATACCGCCGGAAGAAATTCCGCAAGCGCAAAAGGTAAATAAAGTACCTGCAGAAGAAAACATTTCATTTACTGAACCCATTGCCGAAGTTGAACAGCCACAAACCACAAATGCTGATGCTTCAGATCGGCATCAAGACCCAAAGCGTCTTGACTACAAACCAGAAACAGAAAATATGGAAGTACATCGTCACTCACACGAAAGCCACGGAAAGAAAAATTGGAAAACTTATTTCTGGGA
>JBKJNM010000151.1:0-29841 GCA_046593655.1 Lacibacter sp.
GATACAAGCAAGTATAACCCCGGTGCTGAAAACAAACCTGCAACCGGAGCTGGTGCCGACAATTTTATACAAGCAGAAGCAGGGCCCATAACCAACATAACACCTGAGGCAACCATGCCGGTAGAACCTGCAACACCTGTTGTACTTGAAGCAGCAGCAGGTTCAGTACAACCCGAATTTCCCGGTGGTACAGATGCCTGGATGAAATATCTGCAACGGATGTTACGTGTTCCTGATGACCTTGAAGCAGGCGAACGCAAAACAGTTCGTGTACGATTTGTTGTAAATGCAGATGGTGATATAACAGATATCATTGTGTTACAAAGTGCAGGTATTGGTTTAGATAAAGAAGTATTACGTGTCATTGGCAAAATGCCTAAATGGAAACCGGGCAAACAACATGGAAAAGCAGTTGCTGTTTATTTTACCCAACCTGTAACGTTTAAAGGACCTGAAGAATAGATGTGATGAAGGGTTGAAGCCTGTTATTAAAAGTTTCACCACCGTATAAAATTTATTTAACTTGCCCGTTCCTTATAAAATGATTATGTCTGTTCAGGAAGATTTCAGAAAAAAGAATACACCCGTCAATGTCAAAGCAATTTTTGATTTGGTGATGGGTTTAGTCTATTTAATAATTGGAGGAATTTTGACAGCATCAAAATATATTGGTCTTGAACTTTCATTTCCACCCCCCGGGGTCATTACCATTTTTGGTATAGCTGCTTTTATATACGGGGCCTTCCGTATTTTCAGAGGGGTTAAAACTTATAAGGAGTAGCAGGATGAAAAAACTGATGATTTTGTGGATGCTGATGATTTTTGTACTCACTTCCTGTAAAGAAAAAAAACCACAGCCAACCGATACGGGCATAAGCGGTACCATTCATATCAGTGTGGACGAATCTTTCCGACCCATTATAGAAGAACAAATCAGTGTTTTTGAATCATCCAACCCCAAAGCAAAGATTATTGCGCATTATAAATCTGAGGCCGAGTGCTGGGAAGACCTGCTGAATGACAGCACAAGGATGGTGATTGTGACCAAAAAAATAACACAGAGTGAGGCCAATTATTATTCAGATTCTTTACAGTTGTATCCTGAGAGCGGACTACTTGCTTATGATGCTGTTGCACTCCTGGTGAACAGGAATGCAACAGATTCTGTTTTTGAGAAGCAAGAAGTGGTACAGCTATTGCAAGGTAAAAGTTTGTTGCCTTATAAACTGGTATTTGATGGGGTAAAAGCAACCAGCACCGTTAGGTTTGCTATTGACAGTATTTTAAAAGGCGGGGAACTGAATACTCTAAATATCACAGCTGCCAGAAGCAGTTGGGAAGTGGTGAAGTATATATCCGAAAACGAGGGCTATATAGGTTTTGTGGGCGTAAGCTGGATAGGCAACCCGGAGGATACGGCGCAGGTAAACATGTTGAAAGAAATAAGGATTGCCTGGCTGCCATGTAATGGTTGCAAGGATAGTTCTTACACCAAACCCTGGCAGGAAGATATTTTAACAAGTCGTTATCCTTACACAAGGGGTATCTATTACGTCTTAAAAGAAAATCATTCAGGCTTGGGCAAGGCAATGGTGAATTTTATGAAAGGTGACAGAGGTCAATTGATTTTTAGAAGAGGATATCTGGTACCGGCCTGGCGGGTTTTTATGATGAGGGAAACCAAGCTTAAATTAGTAAAGCCTCTAAACCAATAAATTAATATTTTTACCGTCCCTGAAGCAAATAGATTACGAAATTAAAGAACAAAAATCAGCAAAATGAAACGATCACTCAATTTAGTTTTCTTAGCCTTCGTTTTTGTGCAGCAGGTGTTTGCACAGTCGCTTGACGAAGGAAAGAAGTTTATGTATTATGAGCGCTTTATCAGTGCAAAAGATGTTTTTACAAAATTGCTGGCAGCTAATCCTAAAAATGAAAGTGCAGCCTACTGGTTAGGTCAGGCATATCTTGGTTTAGAAGATGTAGCTATGGCAAAACAAACCTATCAAACAGCCTTGCAGGGTAACCCCACTTCACCCATATTATTGGCAGGTATGGGTCAAATTGAATTGATTGAAAACAAAACAACGGATGCCCGTACGCATTTTGATATGGCAATAAATAGCAGTAAATTCAAAGATGTGGATGTGCTTCATGCGGTGGGTCGTGCTAATGCGTACACGAAAGCAGGCGATGCCAACTATGGTATTAGTATGATGCAGAAGGCAACAATTTTAAAAGGGTTCAAAGATCCCTCTGTATTTGTAACTATTGGCGATGCGTACCGTAAGCTTGTTGATGGGGGTAATGCAGTGTTAGCGTTTAAAAATGCATTGACATTGAATGCTAGTTATGCAGCAGCAAAACATAAAGAGGGCCTCATCTATGAAAGTCAGAAGAACCGGGAATTTTTTGTTCCTGCTTATGAAGATGCCATCAGGATGGATCCTAATTATGGCCCTGCTTATTATTCACTATATGCATTCTGGTATTTCAGGGATGTGGCAAAAGCAGAAACCTATTTAAATAGTTTTATCAATGCAATTGATGCGGATCCGCAGAATGATTATTACCGGATCGATTTAAAATATGCTTCAAGCAAATTTGCAGAAGCCATTAGCCAGAGTGATGCAATGATTACTAAAGTAGGAGCCAATGTAGTAAAGCCACGTATCTACCGTTTAAAAGGGTATAGTTATAAATCATTGGGCTTGCAATCTCTTGAAAATAAAGACACAGCTGCTGCTATTATTCATTTTGCTGATGCCAAGAAAAATATTGATGAGTTCTTCAAAAAATCAAAACCGGAAGATATTGTTCCGAAAGATTATGAATTGCTTGGCGATATTGTTTCTTATACTACCGGTAGTGAGGCCTTGGCGTATAGTTATTATGAAAAAGCGATGGATGTTGATACCGCTGCTGATAACAAAGCAGAATATATGCTGAAGGCTGTTGAACTTTCAAAAAGACAGAAAGATAAAAAGGCAATCGCCTATTGGTTAACCAAGCAATACAATACCAAAAAGACCCCTTCAAATGTTGATTTGTATAATTTAGGCCGTGCTTACTTTGATGCGGGAAGTGAAGGTGATTTTAATTATTACCGCAAAGCAGACAGCACTTTTGCAGTGTACACAGAAAAGTATCCTGATCAGGCATTTGGTTATTACTGGCGTGCACGCAGTAATTGGAGTATTGATACCAGTATGATCAATAGTATGGCCAATCCCCATTTTGAAAAGTTTATTCAAATTGCATCAGTCGGAAAAGATTCAGTTTCTTTTCGTCCGCAAATTAAAATTGCTTACAAATATTTTATAGGCTATAACATCTTTGTTAAGAAAGATTATAAGACGGCCATAGAATATTGCGATAAAATTCTTGCAATTGACCCTGATGATAAAGAAGCGCTGGATTATAAACGCCAGTTAACAGGCGCTAAAACGCAATCAACAGGTAGTACATCTGCTCCCGGAGCCCCTGGTAAACAAACAAAACAAACGGGTGGTAAACAAACAAAACAAACGGGGAAAAGTAAACCTGCTGGAACAAAATCCCCTGGAACAAACGGACAAAAGAAATAATTTCATACAAGTAATTAATGATTATTAATCCCCTGTTTTTAACGGGGGATTTTTATATTAGTGCATATAAATCCACCGTGCTGCCTTATTTTTGCGCTTCAAAACATGCAACAATGAAATGGTTTTTCCTTTTACAGTCCAATCCCGTTTCCCCGGTTGCACAACAGGTGAATGATTCATCAAATTATTTCCCTATCGGCATCCAGATTTTGTTTGCAATTGGTTTTGTTACGGTGATGATGCTGTTAACACACTGGCTTGGTCCTAAACGTGCTACATCTCAAAAATTAGAGAATTTTGAAAGCGGAATCGAGATTCATGGCAATGCACGTCAGCCAATGGCTGTAAAGTATTTCCTCGTGGCTATATTGTTTGTGTTATTTGATGTAGAAGTTATTTTTTTCTATCCTTATGCAGTTAACTTTAAAGAACTGGGTTGGGGTGGATTTATGGCAGTATTAATGTTTGTAGGATTTTTCCTTTGCGGCTTTTATTATATCATCAAAAAAGGCGCTTTGAATTGGGAAGATTAATATATGTGTTGATTTGAAAATTTGAAAATGTGTTGATAAAACTTTTTGCGTATGGATGTGTTTATAAAGTGGGTAATTTTCAAATTTTCAAATTCTGTAATTTTCAAATTAACTAATTATGTCTCGTCCTGTACAATTTAATATTACACCTAAACCCATTGACTATAATGGTCACATCAGTATGGTAGGAGCTCCGGAGGGTCATACCGGCGAGGGCTTTTTTGCCACTAAGTTGAGTGAAGTGGTTGGGCTTGCACGCAAAAATTCAATTTGGCCATTGCCTTTTGCAACTTCATGCTGCGGTATTGAGTTTATGGCAACTATGGGTAGTCATTATGATCTTGCACGTTTTGGAAGTGAGCGGCTTGCTTTTTCACCACGGCAATGCGATTTGATTATGGTGATGGGAACCATCGCTAAAAAAATGGGACCCGTATTGAAACAAGTGTATTTGCAAATGGCTGAACCACGTTGGGTATTAGCTGTGGGCGCCTGTGCAAGTAGTGGTGGTATTTTTGATTCTTACAGTGTATTACAGGGAATTGACCAGGTTATACCGGTAGATGTTTATGTGCCGGGTTGTCCTCCAAGACCAGAGGCCATCATTGATGGGCTTATGAAAGTGCAGGACCTCGTAGGAAAAGAAAGTTTGCGCCGCAGAAACAGCGAACATTACCAGAAACTTTTAGATAGTTACGGAATACAATAAAACAATTAATTAATTTGATAATGTGCTAATGAATGAAGCGACAGGATTTTCAAATTTTCAAATTTTCAAATTGAGATGTTATTAACCAACGAACAGATTCAACATAAACTCATTGAAAAATTTGGTGACCAGTTAACTGGTTTTACTGAACCCTATGGCATGCTTACATTTGAAGCACCAAAAGACTTGAATTTAAAAGTACTCCAGTTTTTATTTGATGATGAAACGTTGAGATTTCGTTTCTTAACTGATTTACAGGCGGTACATTATCCAGATGATAAACAAAGAGAAATGGCTGTTGTGTATCATTTGCATAACCTGGTAGATAATGTACGGATACGTTTTAAAGTGTTTACTGATATCAATACACCCG
Organism: Lacibacter sp.; assembly: GCA_046593655.1. GTDB lineage: Bacteria > Bacteroidota > Bacteroidia > Chitinophagales > Chitinophagaceae > Lacibacter. The sequence goes on from JBKJNM010000151.1 coordinate 5,203, forward strand.
ATGTGTTTACAGTAACCCAGCTCTATGCATCTGCTAACTGGATGGAAAGAGAAACCTATGATTTCTATGGCATAAATTTCGTTGGCCATCCCAACCTTAAACGCATATTGAACGTTGATGAGATGGATTATTTTCCGATGCGGAAAGAATTTCCGTTGGAAGAGCAAACAAGAAGAGATAAAGATGACGAGATGTTTGGCAGATGACAGGTTCTTATAAAAGATAAAATAAGAAACAAAAGATAGGCCTCCCTCTCTTTTGGAGAGGGAACGAGGGTGAGGCTAAGATGACGAGATGTTTGGAAGGGGAGGAAGTAGTAATTAGCTACTTTGAAAATTTGAGGATTTGAAAATTGGTTTCTGCATTTTCAAATTTTCAAATTAAATCATTTTCAAATTGATTTAACATGAGCGACGTACAAAATATATTATTACCGGAAGGATCAATTGAGAAGAAAACGGTTACGCTCAATCTTGGCCCAACCCATCCCGCAACACATGGAGTATTCCAAAATATTTTGGAAGTGGACGGGGAACGGATTGTTTCATCTGAATCAACAGTGGGATACATTCACCGGGCGTTTGAAAAAATTGCAGAGCGTCGTCCGTTGTATCAAATCACTACATTAACCGATCGGTTGAATTATTGCAGCAGCCCTATCAATAATATGGGCTGGCATTTAACCTGTGAAAAATTGTTGGATGTAAAGACGCCCAAACGTGTAGATTACCTGCGTATCATCATCATGGAACTGGCACGCATCAGTGATCATTTGATTTGTAATTCTATTGTGGGGGTTGATACGGGTGCTTTTACAGGATTTTTGTATGTAATGCAGTACCGTGAACTAATCTATGAAATTTATGAAGAGATCTGCGGCAGCAGGTTAACAACCAATATCGGCCGCATTGGTGGATTTGAACGCAACTTTACTACCACCGCCTGGCAAAAGCTTGAAAAGTTTTTAAAAGAATATCCTGTTGTTTTAAAAGAATTTGAAAATCTGTTTACTCGTAACAGAATCTTTATGGATCGCACCATTGGTTGCGGCGCCATTAGTGCAGAGCGTGCATTGAACTATGGTTTTACCGGTCCTAATTTAAGAGCAGCAGGTGTTGATTATGATATCCGGGTTCATACAGCTTATTCTTCTTATGAAGATTTTGATTTCACCATTCCTGTTGGAACTACAGGCGATTGTTATGACCGCTTCCTGGTGCGTAACCAGGAAATGTGGCAGAGTTTAAGTTTAATTGAACAGGCTTATCAAAAGATACAGGATATGAAAGGTGCCGAAGCAGAAGTATATCATGCAAATGTGCCTGAATATTATTTACCGGAGAAGAAAGATGTATATACAAGCATGGAAGCACTCATCTGGCATTTTAAAATCATCATGGGCGAAATTGAAATGCCGAAAGGTGAAGTATATCAAAGTGTGGAAGGGGGTAATGGCGAGTTAGGATTTTATTTGATCAGTGATGGCGGAAGAACACCGTATCGTTTGCATTTTCGCAGGCCATGTTTTATTTATTACCAGGCATATGAAGAGCTGGTGAAGGGAAGTATGCTGAGCGATGCGATTGTAGTAATGAGCAGTTTGAATTTGATAGCAGGTGAAATGGATGCGTAACAAACTTATCTTAATTAATATGAGTGACAAAAAAAACGAAAGCGGAAAGGTTTTGTTTTCAGAAACTGAGGATGATGACCTGTTTTATTGGGCCAATAAAACAGTGAAGGAACGGTTGGAAGAATTGTATGAATGGAACAAAAGAGTATGGATTAAAATATCAGGAACTTACCCGGAAAAAATTGCCAGATCGGGTGGTAAAATCTTAAAAGAAAACTTAGACGAGGATGATTTTTGATGAAAATTATATTGATTTTATAACTCTTCTTAATAAGTATGAAGTAAAATATGTATTAGTTGGCGGGTTGGCTGTTGTACTCCATGGGCATTTTCGTACAACAAAAGATATGGACATCTTTTATGAAGCCTCAAATGAAAACGCAGGTAAGCTGTTAAAGGTTATTGATGAGTTTGGGTTTGGTTACCTTAAGCTTTCAGATGAAGATTTATTAGATGAGGAAGGATATATTAAGTTAGGCAATGCACCGGTACGTATAGATTTGTTTTGTGATTTGCCAGGTGTTGACTTTAAGGAAGTATTTGAAGCCTCAATTAATTACACAGAAGAAGAAGTTAGTTTTAAAGTAATTCATATTAATCATCTGCTGACAAATAAAAAAACAGTAGCAAGATTGCAGGATTTGGATGATTTCAAAAAACTCACTAAAATTTTTGAAAAAAGAAAAAAGCAATGACCCAGTTTTCAGATGACAAATTAAAACAGGTGGATGAAATCATCTCTCACTATCCTGAAGGCAAACATAAAAGTGCCTTGCTTCCTTTGTTGCATATGGCGCAAAAAGAAAATGGTGGATGGCTGAGTGCAGAAGCAATGGATTATGTTGCCGGCTTACTTCGCATTGCATCAATTGAAGTATATGAAGTGGCTACTTTTTACAGCATGTATAATTTACAACCTGTTGGTAAAACCTTATTTGAAGTTTGCCAAACGGGGCCATGCATGCTCAATGGAAGTGACGAGATCGTTGCTTACATCTTTGAAAAAATTGGAATCAAACCCGGACAAACAACCGCTGATGGGTTGTTTACGTTGAAAACTGTTGAATGTCTCGGTGCATGTGGTTATGCGCCGATGATGCAACTGGGACCTGGCTACCGTGAACATTTAACTAAAGAAAAAATTGACGCATTAATTGCAGAAGGAAAAGCAAAAGCCAATTAAATGACGAAGAAAACAGCTATGCTTATTGGGTTTTTACTTTCAACATCAGCCATGATTGTCATCATTGCTTTCCTGATGACAAAGGATAAAGCAGCGATGCGTCCATTGCTGTTTGTTGGAATTGGATTGGCGTTTGGTTCATTAATTATACGTAACCTGATCCGTTTTAAACCGGAATGGTTTGCTGATATGTCAATAAAAGATAAGGTAGTGAGTGATGAACCGGATGAAACAAAAAACTAACAATTTGCGTTTGCGAAGAAAATAGAAGGAGCGAAATTGAAGCTGAGGAAAAAAAATAAAATAAACAATTTGTTTTTCGTGAAATGAATTGATGAAGAGAATGAAAGGAGTTGAAGTGTCGCAGACACAGAGGGTCTGGATGCCGAATTAAAACTTCGGCATGCGACGCAACTAAAGTTGAATAGAAATCAAAAGTTGATAACATAAAATAAAATATCCCTTTAGGGGTTAGGGGCAAATGGGTAGAAAATTACTTTTAGACAAAGCACATATTGAAGGCATCAGGAATTATGATGTATATCGCCGTGAAGGTGGTTACCGTAGCGTAGAGAAAGCATTTAAAACAATGACACCCGAAGCCATTGTTGAAGAAGTAAAGAAAAGTGGTTTGCGTGGCAGAGGTGGGGCAGGGTTTCCAACGGGTATGAAATGGAGCTTTCTGGCAAAGCCCGAAGGCGTTCCACGTTATGTAGTTTGCAATGCAGATGAAAGTGAGCCCGGCACATTTAAGGACAGGTACTTGATGGAATTCATTCCGCATTTATTAATTGAAGGAATGATACTTTCATCGTATGCCCTTGGTTGCAATAGTTCTTATATCTATATCCGTGGTGAATATTGGTGGGTGAAAGAAATTTTAGAAAAAGCAATTGCTGAAGCGAAAAATGCCGGCTGGTTAGGCAAAAATATTTTAGGTAGTGGATTCGATTGTGAATTATATGTTCAACCAGGCGCAGGTGCATACATCTGTGGTGAGGAAACAGCATTGCTTGAAAGTTTAGAAGGTAAGCGTGGCAATCCACGTATCAAACCTCCTTTTCCTGCGGTGAGAGGCTTGTGGGGTTGCCCAACAGTGGTAAACAATGTAGAAACTATTGCAGCAGTTGTTCCTATTGTGAATGAGGGGGGTGATGAATATGCAAAAATCGGCATCGGCAAATCAACCGGCACAAAACTGATTTCAGCATGTGGCAACATCAACAAACCTGGTGTGTATGAAATAGAGATGAATATTTCTGTTGAAGAATTCTTATACAGCGATGAATATTGTGGAGGTATTGCAAAAGGGAAAAAACTGAAAGCATGTATACCTGGCGGGTCATCAGTACCAATTCTTCCTGCAAACCTGTTGCTGAAAACAGCAAAGGGTGAAACAAGAATGATGACGTATGAAAGTTTGAGCGACGGAGGTTTTGCAACAGGAAGTATGATGGGTAGTGGTGGTTTTATTGCAATGGACGAAGATCAATGTGTGGTAAAGCATACTTATACACTGGCTAGATTTTACCGTCATGAAAGTTGCGGGCAATGTTCACCTTGCAGGGAGGGAACAGGATGGATGGAAAAGATTTTGCTGAACCTTGAAAACGGAAAAGGCAAAATGAGTGATATAGATTTGTTGTGGGATATTCAACGCAAAATTGAAGGCAATACCATTTGTCCGTTGGGTGATGCGGCTGCATGGCCGGTGGCAGCAGCTATCCGCCATTTCCGTGATGAGTTTGAATGGCATGTCACCAATCCGGGTGAAGCAGTAAAAAGAAATTATGGTTTAGCGAATTATGCAAGGCCTTTAGAAGTTGTAACAACAGCATAAAGAAATATATCAGATGGCTGAAGAGAAAAAATTATTTAAAGTAACAATTGACAACATCACAATTGATGTGGAGCCGGGAACAAGTATCCTCAATGCTGCACGAAAAATTGGTGGTGAAGTAGCTCCTCCTGCAATGTGTTACTACACCAGTTTGAAGGACAGCGGCGGAAAATGTCGCACCTGTTTGGTAGAAGTAGCTGCAGGCTCAGCAGCTGATCCACGACCAATGCCCAAATTGGTGGCAAGCTGCCGCACCAATGTAATGGATGGGATGGTGGTGAAAAATATTACAAGCGATCGTGTAACAGATGCAAGAAATGGAGTGGTTGAATTTTTATTGATCAATCATCCATTGGATTGCCCTATTTGCGATCAGGCAGGTGAATGTCATTTGCAGGATTTGAGTTATGAACATGGAAAAGGTGCAAGCCGTTACGAGTTTAAAAGAAGAACGTTTGAAAAACATGACCTGGGTGATTATATTCAATTACATATGACACGATGCATTTTATGTTATCGTTGTGTGTATGTGGCCGACCAGGTAAGTACTGAACGTAAGCACGGAATATTAATGCGGGGAGATCATTCAGAAATTGCAACCTATATCCAGGAAAACTTAAGCAATGATTTCATCGGCAATGTCATTGATGTTTGCCCGGTTGGTGCATTAACTGATAAAACATTCCGTTTTAAAAACCGTGTATGGTTTACCAAGCCGGTTGATGCACATTGTGCTTGTGATACATGCAGTGGTGAAGTGCAATTGTGGATGCGGGGCGATGAAGTGCTGCGGGTTACTGCACGTAAAGATGAATGGGGCGAAGTAAAAAACAGTTCAAAAGGCACAGCCGGTTGGATCTGCAACAAATGCCGCTTTGAACGCAAAAAAACAAGCGACTGGACCATTGAAGGGCCATCACATGTAAATCGTCATTCAGTCATTTCTCAGGGGCATTATGAAAACAGTATCATGCCAAATGAAACGTTGAAAAAAGTGATGGGGGGAAGGGACCCGAAATTATTAATGGATATTAAAGATATAAGTGAAGTGAACCAGGTGGAGTTAAGTGAAATTAAAGGACCGGCCACATCCGCATCATTTAAACAAATTAAGAAAGGAAATTAATGAGCCAAAAAGACGAAATAACACAAGTGATTAATACCTATTTCAGCAAAAAGCCTGTAAACAAAGTTTGGTTGTTTGGTTCTTTTGCCAGAAATGATTTTGATGAATTGAGTGATGTGGATATATTAGTTGATATTGATTTTGACAGAATGAAATCAGGCTGGGATTTTGTAAACTGGCACTTAGATATTGAAAAGCTGATCAGCAGAAAAGTTGATGTGGTGAGTACTGGTGGTTTGAATGAGCGAATTAAGCCCTATGTTGAAAAAGACATGAAATTAATTTATGCGAGGTAAGATAGGCGATAAAGAAAGATTAGCTCATATCCTGGATTCAATTGCAGAAATTGAAGCAGCAGTAAAAGATTTAACAAAAGAAGAATTTTTATTAAATCATGTTGTAAGAATTGCAGTGGTTAAATGGTTTGAAATAATTGGTGAAGCAGCAAACTATATCACTAATGAAACAAAAGCCAAATCATTTGATATACCATGGAATCAGATAATAGGGTTTAGGCATGTTGCAGTTCATGAGTATTTTGGAGTAGAGTTTGAACTTGTGTGGAAGATTTTGCAGGATGATTTGGAACCGTTGAAAAAAGAAATCGAAAACTTATATAAAGACTTTGCATAAATGGATATGATTTTATTAGCTGTTGACTGGCCATTGGTACTGGAGAAGTTTCTGTTCATCGGATTCATCATCAGCATTTCATTGGTCATTGCTATGTACACCACGTTCATGGAACGAAAAGTAGCAGCAGTCATTCAGGATCGTCTTGGACCCAACCGTGCAGGGCCCTTTGGGTTATTACAACCATTGGCTGATGGATTGAAATTGTTTTTCAAGGAAGAGATTATTCCCAGTTCTTCCAACAAATTTTTATTTATACTTGGCCCTTCATTGGCAATGATTACCGCTATGCTTACCAGTGCCGTTATTCCCTGGGGCGATAAAATGGAATTATTCGGCCGCACCATTTCATTGCAGATTGCTGATATAAACATTGGAATCTTATTTGTATTTGGTGTGGTGAGCCTCGGTGTATATGGTATCATGATCGGCGCATGGGCAAGTAATAATAAATTTTCTTTGATAGGAGGTTTGCGTGCAGCCTCACAAATCATTTCATACGAACTGGCAATGGGTATTGCGTTGATTGCTTTACTCATGACTTCAGGAACATTAAGTTTAGGTGAAATGGTAAAGCAGCAACAGGAAGGTTGGTGGAATTTCTTTCTGCAACCGCTCGGTTTTTTAATCTTCATCATTTGTTCATTTGCAGAATGTAACCGAACTCCATTTGATTTAGCTGAAGCTGAAAACGAACTGATTGGTGGTTACCATGCAGAGTATTCAAGTATGAAGCTGGGTTTTTATTTGTTTGCTGAATACATCAATATGTTTATCAGCAGCGCCATCATGGCAACTTTATATTTTGGCGGTTATGATATTATTCCGTTTTACGATGAAAGTGCCTGGGGCTTTTCAGTGAATACAATGGCTGCATTAGGGGCATTGGCATTATTTTTAAAAATTCTCTTTTTCATTTTTGTATTCATGTGGGTACGCTGGACCATTCCACGTTTCCGTTATGATCAGTTAATGAACCTGGGTTGGAAAAGTTTAATACCGCTTTCGTTACTTAACATGATTGTAACGGCAGCGGTGATGTTACTGAAGAAATAGCAAGCCACATCCTGCTTCACCCAATAGGGGAAGCCATCAAAGCACGAGGCTTACTTATTTAAATAGAACGATTAAATGAAAGAGGCTGGAAAAGAAGAGTAGATGAGTAAAAGATGAAGTGGAAGAAATAAACTTAATTAGATAAAAGAGAGCACCGCTCTTTCCCCTTTGGGGAAAGAGAAGGAGAAAGGGGCTGTATATTTGCAAACCTGATTAATAAACGTTGATGCAATTAACAAACAGAGCTAAAGCGGTAGACCGGAGCCCGATGACATGGCTGGAGAAAATATATCTCTGGAACATTGCAAAAGGAATGCTGATTACACTTTCGCATATATTCAAAAAGAAAGCAACCATCAGTTACCCTGAGGAAACAAGACCTTTCAGTCCTGTGTTCAGGGGTCTGCATATATTGAACAGGGATGAAGAAGGTAGAGAAAATTGTACAGCATGCGGTTTGTGTGCTGTTGCTTGTCCGGCCGAAGCCATTACAATGGAAGCTGCAGAACGTTTACCCGGAGAAGAACATTTGTATCGTGAAGAAAAATATGCAGCCAAGTATGAAATCAATATGCTGCGTTGTATTTTTTGTGGATTGTGTGAAGAGGCTTGTCCGAAAGATGCAATTTATTTAACGGAAACATTTACCCCGGCTAATTACAGCAGGCAAAGTTTTATTTATGGTAAAGACAATCTGGTCATTCCTCATCCAAAGGATAACCCGGAGGCATTTGCCAAAGCAAAAGGATTAATTGACGAACGTAAGACGAGGACCAAACAAGAGACTGCATAAATTATGAGTATCACTGAAATTTTATTCTGGTTCCTGAGTGCACTGGCACTTGGCGGAGCATTGATGATGGTCACCAGTAAGAACCCTGTGTACAGTGTGCTGTGGCTGATCGTGGTATTCTTTGCAATATCCGGTCATTATATTTTATTGAATGCACAGTTTCTTGCAATTGTAAACATCATTGTATACGCAGGAGCTATCATGGTGCTGTTCCTGTTTGTGATCATGCTCATGAACCTCAATGCAGATAATGAACCACAAAAAAATAAATGGCTAAAGCTGGCCGGCGCTGTTGCAGGTGGCAGTTTAATGCTGGTATTTATTGCTGCCATCCGTCAAACAGATGCATTGAAAATTCAGCAGATAAATACAGGTGGAGAAATTGGTTTGATCCATTCGCTGGGTAAAACATTGTTCACCGATTATTTGTTGCCGTTTGAAATAAGCAGTGTGTTGTTTTTAAGTGCCATGGTTGGTGCTGTAGTAATAGGAAAGAAAGGAGATTAAAAAATTTAATAATTTGAAAATTTGAGAATTTGAAAATGATTGTTTCACTTACGTGGTTTTCAATTTTCAAATTTCCAAATTGATCAATTTCCAAATTGGAATATTATGCCGATCAATTATTATATCATTCTCGCTGTTGCTTTGTTCTGTATTGGAGTTGCCGGTGTTTTAACACGCCGCAATGCCATTATTATTTTCATGTGTGTTGAATTAATGCTCAATGCGGTAAATCTGCTGCTTGTAGCATTCAGTAAAATGCACTATGAAAATGTGGCTGCATTCAATCCCTCTTTGCAGGTAGGTGGGGAAGCACAGCTTTTTGTATTTTTTATTATGGTAGTGGCTGCGGCTGAAGTAAGTGTGGGACTGGCTATTATTGTTATGATGTACAGAAACATTCACAGTGTGGATGTAAACTTTTTGAACAGATTGAAACATTAAACTAATGTATGATGTCGGATGTACGATGTACGACATCTTACATTTAACATCGTACATCGTACATGAGATATTATGAAGAGTATTATCGACCTGGTTTATTTAGTTCCGTTATTTCCTTTGATTGGTTTTTTGATCAATGGATTAGGACGGAAAAATTTGAGTAAATCGCTCAGTGGCATCATTGGCAGCGGGGTGATACTGGCATCCTTCATTGTAAGTGTACTCATTTTCAATGAAACACGGGCAGAAAATTTTACGGCCGTAACAGTAAACCTGTTTGAGTTCATTCATGTGGCAGGATTAAATATTCCATTCGCTTTCCAGGTTGATCAGCTCTCAACATTATTCTTATTAATCATTACAGGTGTTGGCTTTTTAATTCATGTGTATTCAACTTCTTATATGCATGAAGAAGAATCCCATCATTATGCCCGTTATTTTGCTTATCTCAATTTATTTGTGTTCAGCATGTTGTTGCTGGTGCTGGGATCTAATTATCTCATCCTGTTTATTGGATGGGAAGGTGTGGGACTTTGTTCTTATTTATTAATCGGTTACTGGTTTAAGAATACGGAATATGGAAATGCTGCCCGCAAAGCATTTGTGATGAATAGAATTGGTGACCTTGGTTTTTTAGTGGGTTTGTTCTTTATCATTCAACAGTTTGGTTCATTAACTTATACAGAAGTGTTTTCACAGGCCCAAAGCACCGATGTTGGCATTCTAACTGTCATCACTTTATTATTATTTATTGGTGCTGCCGGTAAAAGCGCACAAATTCCTTTATACACCTGGTTACCAGATGCAATGGCCGGTCCAACTCCAGTATCAGCACTGATCCATGCTGCAACAATGGTTACAGCTGGCATCTACATGATTGCACGCAGCAACATTTTATATACGTTGGCACCTGTTTCACAAACAGTGGTTGCAGTTATTGGTTTGGCAACGGCCATTCTTGCGGCTACTATTGCTATCAAACAAAACGATATTAAAAAGATACTGGCATATTCCACTGTCAGCCAGTTAGGGTATATGTTTCTTGGTTTAGGTGTGGGTGCATATACCGGAGCAGTGTTTCATGTAATGACACATGCCTTCTTTAAAGCATTGTTATTCCTTGGCGCAGGCTCTGTGATTCATGCCATGCATCACGAACAGGATATTCGTAAGATGGGGGGACTGGCCAAAAAACTTCCTCATACACATTGGACTTTTTTAGTTGGCTGCATTGCCATTGCAGGTATTCCTCCATTCAGTGGTTTCTTTTCAAAAGATGAAATATTGGTGAATGCATACGCACACAATCCCATTTTATATTGGATTGGCCTGGGCGGTGCATTAATGACTGCATTTTATATGTTCCGTTTATATGCCATGACATTCAGAGGAGCTTTCCGTGGCACAGATGAACAGGCACAACACCTGCATGAAAGTTCATGGTCAATGGTTGTTCCATTAATCATATTAGCTGTATTGGCGGCAGTAGCAGGGTTTATTGGTATTCCGGAATTATTTACTCCGGGTGCTCATCGCCTTGAACAGTATTTAGCTCCCGTGTTTGCAGCTTCAACTGAACTGCGTGCAGCACATCAACTTGATCATTCAACTGAATATATATTACTTGCAATAAGCTTAACATTGATTACTGCTGCTATTTTATATGCGTTGAACCGCTTCACAAAGAAACCGGAGATTGAAGATGCTACAGGCTTTGGAAAAACACTCGCCAACAAGTGGTATGTTGATGAAATATATGATACCATCATCAGTAAACCATTAAATGGACTTGGATATGTATTCAACCGGTTTATAGAAAAGAGCGGTATTGATGGCTTGGTGAATGGTGTAGGAAAAAGTGTACAATGGGGTAGCCGTCAGCTACGGTTATTACAAAGCGGGCTGGTAGGAACTTATATATTGTGGATGGTGCTGGGCATTTTAATCTTCTTTGTTATTACAATTACTATACTTAATTAAATAGAGCAGGGCTGTTTATGATTGCATTATTGTTGATATTGATTCCATTGATTACAGGTGTCATTGCTTTTTTTATCAAAGATGAAAAGCAGGTAAAGTCATGGAGCTTTGTTGTTGCATTGGCTTCACTGGTTGTTATGACAATAGGGTTGCTGACTCCTGCCAATCCTGATCAAAAAGTATTTATTGCAGAATGGTTACCTCAATTAGGTTCATCTTTTGCATTACAGATGGATGGGTTGAGCTCGATTCTTTGTTTACTCACTGTTTTTTCCTATCCGCTCATTTTTGCATCCACATGGAAAAGTAAATATGCTTCGCCTAATAATTTTTACGGGTTGATGTTATTAACGCAGGCTGGGCTTTTAGGTGTGTTTTTAGCAGCAGATGGTTTGTTGTTTTACTTCTTTTGGGAGCTGGCACTCATTCCGGTTTATTTTCTCTGTTCAAAATGGGGAGGTGAAAAACGTATTGCTGTTACAATTAAATTCTTCATATATACATTCGTTGGGTCGTTGCTAATGCTGGTTGGATTGATCTATCTCTATTACCAAACAACCGATGCTTCTTTTTCTATGCAATCATTGTATGAAGTAAAGCTCACTGTAAATCAACAGGCCTGGTTATTCTGGTTATTCTTTATTGCATTTGCCATCAAGATGCCGGTCTTCCCATTCCACACATGGCAGCCCGATACATATGAACAAGCGCCAACGGCCGTAACAATGGTGTTGAGTGCATTGATGGTAAAGATGGGTTTGTTTGCAGTAGTGCGTTGGTTGATTCCATTGGTTCCTGCCGGAGCAATGATGTTTGATCATGTCGTTATCAGTTTAAGTGTAATTGGAATGATCTACGCCAGTATTCTTGCCATGCAGCAGGATGATTTGAAAAGATTGGTAGCGTATTCATCCATTGCCCATATAGGTTTAATGAGTGCTGCCTTGTTTGTGAAGAATGAAAGTGGTTTACAGGGCGCTATGATTCAGTTTTTCAGTCATGGTGTAAATGTATTGGGTATGTGGATTGTTGTTGAATTGATCGAACGTCAGTTCGGCACACGCAAAATGAGCGAACTGGGCGGTATTGCTCAGAAAGCACCGGCACTGGCTATTTTGCTGGTGATCGTTTCATTGGCAAATGTTGCTTTGCCTTTAACCAATGCTTTTGTTGGTGAGTTCTTAATGTTCAATGGGTTGTTCAAATTCAATGTTTGGTATGCAGCTATTGGTGGATTAAGCATCATCCTCAGTGCTGTTTATACATTACGGATGATCCAAAAAGTTTTTTACGGAAATGAAAATGAACTAACTGCAAAAACAGTAGATATTAACTGGTATGAGAAAGCAAGTTTAGCAGTGATAGTGGTTGCCATTTTTGTAATGGGAGTTTATCCAAAACCGTTCTTTGCCCTTGTGCAGGAAACGGTAACAATGATCTTAGGAATCTTTAAATAATTTAACGAAGAACGATGAACCTGATTTTAATTTCGGCGCTTTGGGGAATTGTAATGATGTTTAGCGGTTTGTTTATTAAAAATAAATCAGCAGCTAAAACAATTGGGTTGGTTGGCGCTGTTGTTCTTTTAATTGGCAATCTCTTAGATCTTGCGGGCAAGATGATCATTGACAGCAATTTCAATGGAATGCTGCAGTATGATCGGTTCGGATTACTTTTTTTAACAGTGATCGTTTTGGCATTGATCATTTATTTCCTGTTGAGTGGAAAAGATATTGAAGCAGTCGGCAACCATCCGTATGAATATTTTGCGTTGATCTTTTTTGTGATGTGTGGTGTGGGATTGGTAGCATTGTTCAACAATCTGCTCATTTTATTTTTAGGGATCGAGATCATTTCTATTCCGCTTTATATTTTAACAGGTGCCGATAAAAAAAATCTCAAAGGAAACGAAGCAGCGCTGAAATATTTTTTGATGGGTGCCTTTTCAACAGGCATCATGCTCATGGGTATTGCTTTCCTGTATGGAGGAACAGCTTCTTTCCAGGTAGAGAAGTTAAATCTTACAGCAGGAGATAATTTCATGATCTTCCTGGTAATAGGAATTGTATTGATTATGATCTCAATGGCGTTTAAAGTGTCTGCAGCACCATTTCATTTCTGGACACCTGATGTGTACGACGGAGCACCAACCGTCTTTACTTCTTTCATGGCAACCATTGTTAAGGCCTCTGTCTTCATTGGATTTTTAAATTTGTTTGCAAATGGTTTTGGTACCATGACCGATAAATGGCAACTCACTATTGCCATCATTACTGCCCTCACATTATTTATAGGAAATATAACTGCTGTTTACCAGCAAAGTGTAAAACGAATGCTGGCTTATTCCAGTATTGCACAAGCGGGGTTTATGTTGTTTGCTGTTTTTGCAATCAATGATATGGCCAAGCAGGGTTTGTTATTATATGCTGCAGCCTATTGCTTTGCAACCATTGGCATCTTTTCGGTTTTGGTAAAAATGAAAGATTATACCATTGAGGGGTTTAACGGGTTAGCCAAAAAACAGCCTTTGGTTGCGGCGGTTCTTACACTTTGTTTGTTATCGCTTGCAGGCATTCCATTAACAGCGGGGTTCTTCGCTAAATATTTTGTTCTGGCTGCTGCAATCAAAACCGGAACTTATTTGTGGCTGGTTATTTTTGCGGTGTTGATGGCTGCTGTGAGTGTATATTATTATTTCCGTATTATACAAGCCATGTATTTTAAAGAAGGTGAAAGCCAGCATATTGAAATGACAACTTCTTTTAAAGCACTTCTGATATTGGTTGCTGTGCTTATTATTACCCTTGGTGTATTCCCCAGCCTTTTGCTCAACTGGCTCACAGTTTACTGATGCCGTTTATAGAAAGAACTTGTTTATCATGGTAGCTTTCTTAATTTAGACATGAAATTCCTTTATGACATTCAGCGATATCATCACTCTCTCCTGGCGAACCGTTCGCTCCAATAAGCTCAGAACAGGTATTACTGTTTCCATCATCGCATTCGGAATTATGGCATTGATTGGTATCATTACAGCCATTGAAGCTATGAACCAGAGTTTGTATGAAAACTTTTCTATCCTTGGCGCTAACTCATTCAGCATACGATTCAAAGAGCGGAATATTCGCTTTGGTGGCGGACCCAGGAGTGACTTAAAAAAAGAAAAGAAAGGGGTCAAGAAAGAGAAGAACTCAAGCCTTGGACGAACGATCTCTTATGATGAAGCAAGAAATTTCAAAGAAAGTTTTATGTTTCCGGCTACAGTAAGCATTTCAAAATTTGCCAGTGGCAACTCTACACTTTTTTTTGAAGGGGTTAAAACAAATCCCAATGTTCGTTTAATGGGAGGCGATGAAAATTATTTACTCAACAGCGGATATGTATTGGAACAGGGAAGGGATTTTAATAAACTCGATATTGAAAGCGGCCGTAATGTCGTGATCATTGGAAGCGATCTTGTTCGAAAATTATTTAAAGGCAGGAGTAATTATGCAATTGGTAAGATCATTCGCATTAACGCCAACCGATACCGTGTAATTGGTGTGTTGAAAGAACGTGGCGCCAGTTCATTTCTCGCATTGGATAATATTGCCCTCATCACTTATAATAATGTGCGGCGCATTTTTAATAATGAAGGCAGTTACAGTGTAACCATCCGTGCAAATGATTTTAAACAAATGGATGCTGCTGTTGGTGAAGCAACAGGACTTTTTCGACAAGCCCGTAAACTTAATATCAAAGAAGCAGATAATTTTTATATTGACAGAAGCGACAGTATTGTTGAGCAATTAAAGAATACGTTGCGCTATGTACGTTATGCTGCAATGGTCATTGGCATCATCACCCTATTTGGTGCTGCTATTGGGTTAACAAATATCATGTTGGTAGCAGTGAACGAACGTACAAGAGAAATTGGATTATCAAAATCACTGGGCGCCAGAGGTTCAAATATTCGCACACAGTTCTTATGGGAAAGTATTTTGATTAGTTTATTAGGAGCCGCCATTGGAATTATTTTGGGCATTCTTGTTGGCAATCTCGCATCCATGTTTTTAAAAACCGGCTTTGTAGTTCCATGGGCATGGGTGATAGCAGGGGTATTGATTTGTTTCATTACAGGTCTGCTGGCAGGGTTATATCCTGCCATGAAGGCATCTAAACTTGATCCTATTAATGCACTGCGGTACGAATAATAGCGAATAATCATTTTTTTAAAAACATGAAATGGCGCCAAGGTCTCTTACTTCATTTTTTTCTTTTTATTAGTCTGCAAACAATTTTTGGGAGAGAACTTGTCTCAAAGTCTTCAAAAGCAGGCAAGATCAATTACCTGTTTATTGAATGGCGCCATTGGAACAACACTGTTGTGCTGGGGCATTTTAGCAACAACCGGTTAAACCGAATTGAAGAAGTTGTTTGTGATATTAACAAACTGGATGAACAGGTATTGAGTAAATGGTTAAAAGACCCTGAGCAGGCTGCATTGTTTTCGTTTCATTGTATGTGGGGGCAGCAACCATGGTTTCATCGCATGAAATATCTTTCCTCGTTTAATGAAATAGTATCAACTACTCAGCAACCGGGTATTCGTACTTTCATTTCATTTATTTGGCATGCAGGTGGAATCAATTACAAAAATAACTGGAACAAAGCAGCCGGTAAGGGGGCATTTATAGGGAAAAGTTTAGCTGCTATTAATCAGTATTATAAGAAGAACAGTTATATCTTTTGTCATTCAATGGGAAGCCGTTTTTTTGAAGGAGCATTGCAATCAATGCCTGCAGATCAAGATCTGTTCAAAGCTATTATTCTTTTTTCGCCTGATCTGCCTGCAGATATTCATCAAAAAGAATTTAAGCAAATTGAAAAGGCAGCAGGTGCCATTGTTGTATTTAAACATCAAAAAGATAAACCACTTCTGCTTTCTTCGCTAATGCTGAAGTGTAAACGTCTTGGAAGAAGTGGTCCTCTGCCACTAATTGAAGGGAATAAAATGATCGTGTATGATATGACAGGGAAAGTAAAAGGATTTCAGCATCATGCACACATCAACAAAAAATGGCCAAAAGAAATGCTGGTAGATTTTTTCAATACAAAACGATAGATTCAATGGATGATGAATGGTTTTAGTTCTATGACTCGCATAACTATATTGTCAAAGTTTGCATACACTGAGATATGATTACGTATTAAAAAGCCGGATGAAACTTCATCCGGCTTTTTAATGCATGCATCAATTTTTTATTTTGGCTCTAATATCAAAGTAATGCGCTCATTCAAATCCTGCAAATGCAGTTTGGTCATTGCATCGGCAGTAGTTGGTATGGCTAACCGGATATCATTCCGCAGTGTACGTAATGTTCCTTTTAAAACAGAGTAAGCATCTGTATTCTTGATATTCAACGAAGGTGTAACCTGGAACGTAATTCCGATTGTACCAAAACTCAGCGGCGCAGCGCCACCCGGCAATAAGCTGATGATACGTTCAACAAACATCTTCTGCAAATTACGGCGATACACATCTGTTGCCTTTTTTGTATATAGCTCGCTGAAAATTGTTTTACGCAAATCATCAATAACATCAATTGCTTTGTACGCATTGTTGCCCAATGTTGATTCCATGATAAATAACTTACTCATAGTATTGGCACTGATGATGCGGTTAAGGATTATTTCCTGTCTGTTGCCAATAATAATTTGCGGATTTTCACCGGTGCGGCTGAAAATATCATGGTTGATCAACCAGGTTGGCGTTGTAAATAATTGTTGCCCTATAAAACCCATCGCTTCTTTTTGTACGGCTTTAGGAGTAAACTCATACACTGGACCTTCTTGCTCCACCATTTTAGGCGTTTCATAAATACCGCCTATATTTTTTGCTACATGCCCCATATAACGTCCGTATTGTACAACCACCTGGTTGTACATTTCATCAAGAGTTCCATAAGTTTCATTGGGTTCTTTGGTCCATGAAATCAAGTTTGGAACAATACGCTGCAGGTTTTTAATACCGTAATTACTTGCCTTCATTGCATCGTTACCAAGATCTTCATTTTGTGAATGCGGATCATCAGGATTTTGTTCTGTTCCAAACCAAAGACGTTTATTCTTTAAACGTTCAGCTGTTAACTTACTTAAAACAGGAACTTCATCTGCTGCTGTTTTGTATTCAGGCATCCATCTGTAACCCCATTCAATGGCCCACTTGTCATAATCGCCAATACGTGGAAATAACCCACTTCTTGAAATATTATCTTCAGGTTGTGCTACATAATTAAAACGTGCATAGTCCATAATAGAAGGAGTATGGCCATTTGCTTCTACCCATTTCTTATTCCTTAAGCTATCAACAGGAACAGTAGAAGATGAACCAAAGTTGTGACGCAGACCCAATGTGTGTCCTACTTCATGTGATGAAACAAAGCGGATCAACTCCCCCATCAATGCATCATCCAATAACATGGTTCTTGCCCCTGGATCAACCGCAGCAGTTTGTATGAAATACCAGTTGCGCAATAATTTCATTACGTTATGATACCAGTTGATATGGCTTTCTAAAATTTCGCCACTGCGTGGATCATGAACGTTTGGTCCGCTTGCATTCTGTGTTTCAGATGGCTTATAAACAATAGCGCTGAAACGGGCATCTTCTATACTCCATGTGCTGTCTTCTTTAGGCGTTGGAGCAATCTTTCCGATAATCGCATTTTTAAAACCTGCCTTTTCAAATGCAACCTGCCAATCATTTACACCCTGCACTAAATATGGGATCCATTTTTTAGGAGTAGCCGGATCGATATAATAGATAATTGGTTTCTTAGGCTCAACAAGTTCGCCACGCTTGTATTTTTCTATGTCTTCCTCTTTTGGTTCCAGTTTCCAGCGAACAGCCATCTTTACATTTTTTACACCCTGAGGATTCGCATCAAAATCAGTATAGTCTCTTGCAAAAAAACCAACACGTGGATCAAAATCTCTTGACTTAGCCGGAGTTTTTGGAAGCAACAACATAGAGCTGTTTAACTCAAGCGTGTATGCACCACCGGGAGGTGCTGCAAAAGGATTAGCCGCTCCTCCGGGAGCTGCAGCGCCACGGCTGTAAGTTTTAGTTGTTTTGATTTCAATATTAACAGGAAAAGAACGGATGGTTTGAATAAAGGAACGATCTATCTGTTGAGCGCCTAATTGTAAGCTTAATTTGGCTCCGGCATTAAAAAATAAAACATCATTATCACCGGAAATATAATCGGTTAATTCTATTACGGTAGAAGTAGTATTGGTAACCGAGTCTTTACCAAATGCCCTTATATCAAAAGCCTGCATAATGGGCAATGTATTTGAATTCATTACCGCTTTAAACATACCATCAACATCTGTTGCCCGTTGATCAAAAGAAACCCTTTTAAGGAAAACCTTGTTGTTGGGCCCTTTATCGAATCGAATCACATTGTTATTAATGATATCACCAGCATAACCACTAAAGCCGTTACTTAAACCTGTAGCCGATTTAGAAATGCGGCTTACGATCAAAATGTCACGGCCCATCAATGAATCAGGAACTTCGAAATACCATTTGTCCTCAACCCTGTGAACTTTAAATAAACCCTCATCTGTACGGGCCCTGTCGGTTATAATCTCCTTATACGGTCTTGGCATAGACCGGGTAGGAGCTATTGGCATAACCCCCGTTGGAACAGTAGGGGCAGTTCCTGTGGGAGGGTTTCCCGGACGATTTTGTGCGAAAGAACTGAGTCCTGCACCTATTAGCAGAAACAGCACTAACGATTTTACAAATTCTTTTCTCATTCTTTGATTGATTTTAATTAACGAATGAAGTTAGAAGGATTCAGGGAATCCTGATTTAAACAAGTATAAAATCAATATTGTTAAGGATAAACGGCAGAATGTGATCATCGGTTGCCTGTGCGAAATGGCACAAACGTTTGCTGCAAAAAAGAAATTAAAAAATTAAAAAGCAGGAGGTTGTTAAAAATAAATATTTCCCTAACTTGTGCCACCCGGCAAAGGGGAACAGGTATGATTTTTTGAAATTTTTTTTCATAGAATTGTACCAAACGCATTTGAGATTTATAACTTACTTAATTAAAAACAAAAAATCAATTATCATGGCTGAAACAAAACCAGCTGCAGCAAAGGCTGCATCTTCAGTTCAAGCGAAGCAAAGCGGCAACTCTATTTCATGGATCGCTCCAGTAGTGTGTATCATTGCTGGTTATGCTATCTGGCGTTTTATTTTAGGGAACGCAAGTGGATTTACAGAGCCAGATACATCGGGTGCCTGGTTCTGGCCTAAACATCACAAACCAATTGGAGCGCTTAATGCAGTTTATGAAGGTGGTATAATCGTTCCTCTTCTTATCGGTTTATTCTTAATGGTAATTGTATTTTCAATTGAACGTTACCTTACTATTCGTAAGGCAATGGGTGCTGCCAGCGCAACTGATTTTATTCGTAAAGTACAGTATCATCTTGCCAATAAAAATTTAGATGCGGCAATAGCTGAGTGCGATAAACAAAAAGGTTCTGTTGGAAACGTAATGAAATCCGGTTTAAAAAAATACCGTGAAATGACAAGTGAGACTATAATGGATCATGAACAAAAAATTGGGGCTATACAAAAAGAAGTAGAAGAAGCTACAGCATTAGAACTTCCTATGCTCTCAAAAAACCTGGTATTTTTGTCTACCATTACATCTCTTGGAACTCTTGTTGCCCTCTTAGGTACCGTATTGGGTATGATCCGGGCCTTTGCTTCTCTGGGAAAAGAAGGAGGTGGCGGTGACGCAGGTCAGTTGGCCATTGGTATATCTGAGGCTTTGTATAATACAGCATTAGGTATTGGTACTTCATCTTTTGCATTGATTATGTATAATGTGTTTACCACGAAGATTGACTCTATTACCTATGGTATCGATGAAACAAGCTTTACTTTAACACAAAGTTTTGCTACTCAATACAAATAAAATCTGTGAGTGTGCTATTATTAAATTGTGGCGTACGTATGGAATTTTTGAAATATTGAATCTCTCATTACAAAACGTTAAGTAAATGTCTAAACTCAATAAAATTGCAAAAAAAAGTACATGGGTGGATATGACGGCCTTTGTGGACGTTGCCTTCCTCATCCTGTCTTTCTTTATGCTGGCAACTAAATTTAAACCCCCTGAAGTGGTGAAGATCGACAACCCTAAATCGGTTTCTTCTGAAAATCAACCGGAGAAAGATGTATTTAAGGTTTCTTTTGACAAAGACGGAAAGGTATTTGTAAGTTTCAGTTCTGATAAAGAGGGAAAAGAAAAAGCACAATTAACCGCAGAAGTCCTGAGCCGTCAGAAAGGATTGGGATTAACACCTGCGG
Organism: Lacibacter sp.; assembly: GCA_046593655.1. GTDB lineage: Bacteria > Bacteroidota > Bacteroidia > Chitinophagales > Chitinophagaceae > Lacibacter. The sequence goes on from JBKJNM010000151.1 coordinate 25,774, forward strand.
AAATTTCTACTTTTATTAAGTTTTCTGTAGGTGGAATTGGCGTACCTGTTACACAGCTGAAATCGTTTTTAGCTTTAAGTGATGCAGAATATAAATCCTTCAGTCAACCGGGTATCCCGGTTCAGGATACATTGAATAATCAGTTAAATGATTATATAAATGCATTGCTTACCGGAACAGGTGGTCGTAAACCTGAAAATGTAATGCTCAATGGTGATAACGCAACAAAATATCCTTATTTTAAAAATGTGCTGGCCGCATTTAAGAAAAACGGTATTTTTTCCTTTAAGCTTATTACCGCATTAGAAGGAATACCTTCCGGAACGCCACTTTATCAAAAACGCAGAGATGCTTCTAAGTAAACAATATTTATCATTTTAAATAACTGAGCTATGAGTGCAGATGTAGGAGCACCGGAAGGTGGCGGACATAAAAAAGGCCCGGGGGTCAAAAAGCAAGCACGAAGGGATACCAAAGTGGATATGACTCCAATGGTTGATCTCGGATTTTTGCTTATTACATTCTTTGTGTTTACAACCACTATGAGCACACCAAAGGCGTTTAAGCTAAATGTGCCTGATGATACAGCTAAGGAGGAAGAAAAAAGTGAAGCCAAGGCTTCAGGTGCTTTTACTGTGTTGCTAAGCAAGGATAACAATGTATTTTATTATGAAGGTCAGTTGGCTTCTGATGGTTCCAACTTTAAATCTTCTAATTTTAAAGAAATCCGGGCTGAAATATTGAAGAAAAAAGCAAATACACCGGAAAAAGACCTTGTAGTAATTATTAAACCCGATGAAACTTCGGTATATAAAAATGTAGTGGATATGCTGGATGAGATGCAGATTGCAGATATCAAACGATATGCAGTAGTAGATATTTTTCCAGGCGAAGTTGAGCTCATCAAAGCAACCCAGGGAAGTACGCCCCCTGCCCCTGGTGGAAATTAGTTTATGGAAAATGAAAAAACAAGCATCTAATTTAAAACACAATTGTAAATTATGGATGTAAATAAAATATTAAGTGCCGATTTCCTTGACATCCTGTTCGAAGGCAGGAATAAGGATTATGGTGCTTATGAACTCCGAAGAAATTACGATAAGAGGCTAAGAACTGCCTTGTTGATTACAGCAGGAACCGCACTTCTAATTTTCGTTGTTGTAATTGTAGGTAGAAGCGTAGGCGCTGACGATAAGAACAAAGTAAAAGTGCAGGATGTAAATCTTATTGATATTAAGCAGGAAGAACAACAAAAAATTGAGCCACCACCTCCGCCACCTCCAAAGCAGGAGCCACCAAAAATTGAAATTCAAAAATTCACCCCACCAAAAATTGTGGAAGATGAAAAATTTGAAGAAAAAAATGAGGTGAAGGAACAGGCTGTTATTGAAAACGTTGGTAAAATTGACCAGGAAGGTATTAAAGATCCCGAAGTGGTTAACCCGCCAAAGGTTGAAGTGGAAGCAAAAGTAACTGAAGCCCCGATTGATGAAAACCAAGTGTTCACAAAAGTGGAAGTGGAAGCACAGTTCCCCGGTGGCGAAGGCAAATGGAACCAGTTTGTACAACGTGAAGTAGAAAAGAACATCGATGATTTAACGGAAGATGGACAAGCAGGAACTTGTGAAGTACAGTTTATCGTGGATAAAGAAGGTGTTGTGAGCAATGTGGAAGCATTAACGATGAAAGGTTCCAAATTAGCTGAAGTTGCAGTAAATGCAATCAAGCGTGGACCGAGATGGATACCAGCTATTCAAAATGGCCGCCAGGTAAAAGCATGGCGCCGCCAGAAAATAACGTTCCGTCTTCCCGACGAACAACCATAACCTTTATCAAGAAGGAATATACAAGCAAACTTCCCCATCAGATTTCTGGTGGGGATTTTTTCTTTACTCAATAAAAAGTGGAACTGCATATAAGTTATGAAAGGATGTATGGATTATGATTTTCTATTCATCTTATTCAAAACAAAAGCTATGCATACAATTGAAACTGATCATCGGAATATCCGTATTGATTTTGCACCCATGGTTGATCTTGGGTTTTTGCTCATCACATTCTTTGTGTTTACAACTTCGTTAATGGAACAGAAAGCATTTCAATTGCATGTGCCAGACGATGATTTCTCTACTACGGTTCAATCCCCTGTATCAGCAACTATTACTCTCACCTTAAAGGAAAATGGTGCAGTTGATTATTTTGAAGGAAGTAACGAACATATACTTGCAAAGGGAACTGCCTACCTTTATGGTAACCCTTCTTTAAGAGATCATTTAATCAATAAACGTCAACGTATTATTCAACATTTGGGTTCCGACAGTCAGTACACCGTCCTTATTCAACCAACAGCTCAATCGAATTACAAAGAACTGATCGATGTATTGGATGAAATGACCATTACAGCAATCAGTAAATATGTGTAGATTGAGGAGAAGCCACGACAGTAATGCTGCAGTTCAGTTGCATCCGTTAATTTTGCAGCATGCTGGGAAAACTTTCAGGATGGGATGATACCATTGTTGCATTGGCTACACCACACGGTATTGGTGCAATTGGAGTAATACGTTTAAGTGGCAGTAAATCTATTTCCATCATCAATCAATTGTTTCCATCAAAAGATTTGTCGCAGCAAAATACACATACGCTTCATGTTGGTTTTTTAAAAGATGGAGAAAAAGTATTGGATGAAGTTGTTGTATCCCTTTTTAAAAACCCAAAAAGTTATACCGGTGAAGATGTGATAGAAATTTCCTGTCATGGTTCATCCTTTATACAGGGGCAAGTGATCAATACCATTATAAAATATGGAGCCCGGTTAGCCAAGCCCGGTGAATTTACACAACGGGCTTTCCTCAAAGGAAAATTTGATCTTACACAGGCTGAAGCAGTGGCCGATATTATTGCCAGTAATACCGAAGCAAGTGCAAAAACTGCTTTGCATAATATACGTGGCGGATTTTCTACTGTATTAAAAGAGTTAAGGGAACAGTTGATTCAGTTTTCGGCATTGATTGAACTCGAACTTGATTTTAGCCAGGAAGATGTGGAGTTTGCAGACCGTACAAAATTTTATGCGTTGATTCAGCATGCGCAAAAAGTAACGCATGAATTATTGCAATCATTTCAGCTGGGGAATGTAATCAAGAACGGCGTAAGTGTTGCTATTGTTGGCAAACCCAATGCAGGCAAATCGACATTGCTGAATACATTGCTGAATGAAAACCGGGCTATTGTAAGTGAAATTGCTGGTACCACGAGAGATACAATAGAAGAAATCATCAATATCAACGGCATTCTATTCCGGCTGATCGATACTGCCGGCATTCGTGAAAGCAAGGATGAAATTGAAAGTATTGGTGTGGGAAAAAGTATGGAGAAAATGGAACAGGCCGATCTTGTTTTGTATTTGTTTGATGTGAATACTGAATCGCAAACGGAGGTGGAAACAGCTTTAGCGAAAGTGAAACAACTCAACAAACAATTTATTGCTGTTGGTAATAAAATTGACCTTAGTGATGAAGGCGACATGCAGAAAAAATTTTCCGGCGATGCTGTTTTATTTATCGCAGCCAAATCAAATAAACATATCGATGTTTTGAAACAACGTTTAGCAGATAAAGTAGTTCAGGGAACAGTTCAAACCGAAAGCACGATTATTACAAATGCCCGCCATTATACTGCATTGCAGGAGGTAGAAAAATCATTGAACGATATCTATGCAGGATTGGAAAACAAATTACCGGTTGATTTGCTTGCATTAGATATCCGCCGTTGCTTACATTACCTTGGAGAGATTACAGGAGAAATTACCAATGAAGACCGGCTGGATTATATTTTTAGCAAATTCTGTATTGGGAAATAGGACTTTTTATTTTAGTAATAATTTAAAAAAAATCTTACAATTTTAACTTTTCAGATTTCAAAAGAAAAACCTTGTTTAATTAACTTAGCATAAATTTTTTTGTCAAACTGGTAAAGGCTTGCTGCTCGGTGAGGTACATCAGTTTGTTTCTCATTGCAGGCAACTAACAATTCCATTTTAGAAAGTTTCCTTCTGAAGTTCGGTTT
>JBKJNM010000198.1:0-12295 GCA_046593655.1 Lacibacter sp.
TGCACATGATCTATTCTGTTGCTGATGGTAAAGACCCCGCATTAGTGTTGAAAAACATAAAGAGTTTTACGGCGTTAAAAATTATTGATGCAATAATTAATAATCCGCAGGAAAGCAGCAAAGACTGCCCGCCCGGCTAGCCGTTCGGACGGGGATGTTGGATTTGTTTGAAAAGAATGGACAGACAAACAAAAGCAGTTTTCGTTTCCCCCGCCTGACCGGACGGGCGGGAGCTCGGGTAACAAGAAAATCATCCAATTCTATTAGATCCAAATGAAATGCTGGAGCAGCGCATGAATTATCTGCATGAAAATCCTGTACGTGCAGGGTTTGTAACTGCTGCTGAACATTGGCAATACAGCAGTGCTGTTGATTATTATACTGAAATCTAAAAAGGGCTACTTGAACATGTAGTATTAACGTAATGCACTTTGAAGATTAGTAATGGATGGCATCAGGTCAGGAGACCTGCGCCAGAGAGAATAATTTTAAATATTATCTCTCTCTAAGGCCTATATACATAGGTACCTAATGTTAGCTGTTCGTTGTTCTTCTCGTTGTTTGTCAAAGTTTAATTTTTTGCGATTTTACTAAAATACATATACCAATTCCACTCCCACGTTTTACCATTGTCGTCTGAAAATGCCTGGCTCCAAATAGGATTGTCTTTGTTCCTTGCGTCCCAACGAAAAACAACTAATATTTTTTTGTTGTTAAAAATATCCTTGGTGAAAAAGTGAGCAACATTATTGTCAAATGAGCCTGCAACTGGTGGGTCAAATTTTCCTTCGTTGGAATCAGCCCAATAAAGACTCCACAATTTTGTTTTGGGATTAAAAAGTCTAACCGTCATTCCTTCAAATGGAACTCCGTCAAATGTTGCAAGGAAATTGTCCACATTGCCAATGCCATTAAGCACTAAATACATTTCTTGAGTAGATTCAAACTCTGTCCATTCAGTGCAATTATTTAAACGTGTTTTGAGTTTTTTGTTACGAAGTTTCCATTTGCCTTGATAAAAGTCAAAATCGTGGTTTGAGGAATTTGGTGATGCAGTAATTATTATTTCTCCGCTTGTGTCAAAGGTTAGCTTTGGGATTTCCAAATTTTCGTTCTTCGTCATAATATTATTTTGTGCTTGTCCAACCGTAAAAATAGTAGATAAGAAAATTGTAATCAAATACTTCATAATTACATTTTGTCAAAAGTGTTTAAATTTAAAAGTTGTCGTTCTACAAAGCCGATAAACTTTTAAAACGTACTCTTTTAGGGGGAGCTTACAAATGTAGCTTGTAAGCAGTTATTCGAACGGTTAAAAGCGAATGAGAAAACGGGAAAACAAGCGTTAATTGCAGTGATGAATAAACTATTGAAGCAGGTATTTGCAGTAGTAAAGAACAACAGTTTGTACCAACCCAATTATTGCTCAGCCAAGCCATAAAAAAAGAATATGACAATACAAATTGCTTGTTTTTTTGCACAGTTCATGTTATGGGCATGCTTAATGTCTCTGCACAGATCATTACATTAGTAATCTAATTCGGATAAATAATAAAGTTCGCATGAGTTTCTCGTTTTGGATTTTCTCCTAATTGTTTTAACGCCTTGTTAAGTAGAAACAAATCATTAGCCTTTAGAGGTAAAATATGTTCATCAGGATGGAATGTTTTTCCCACGGGATAATCTTTACCTGGAATTTTTGTCATTTCGATATGGTTACCCAGGATATAATTAACCGGATGCTTGTTTACGAAGTCACTCAAACGTTGAATGCTTAATTTGAAAGCCGTCCAATCTTTGATATAGAGCCTTCCGGGATAGAAACTATCTCCTGTCAATAGTAATTTTGTCTTATTATCATAAGCCGCAATCGAAGCAATATGGTGACCGGGAATTGGAATAAATTCTATGACTCTTCCTCCTAAATCTAATTTACTATTCTCTAACGGCCAGTTCTGAAATTTGAAAAAGTTCCTTACATCCTCAATTTTTAAACCTACAACCATTGTTCTTGGTTTGTTTTTAAATTGTATGTCTGCCGCTGTATGATCGTTATGAGAATGTGTGTGGGCGACAATCAGTTCTATGTCATCATTGATTTCTTTTTCCCATTGTTCAATTAGCTTTCTTACTGTTTCATACAACGGAAACAGCTTTTCATCTTCAGTCGCACCAGTGTCCATTAATAAAGCTTTCTTACTTCCAACAAAAAGGTACATAAAAGGTGCTTCATAATGAACACACTTGTTTTGCCTCAAAATCCAGGTACTTCGATTTAGTTGCACAACCTGTATCAAGGGGTCTTTATTGGTGTTGCAATCTGCAGCTCCGTGAATCCAAACTGTATTGTTAAGTTTTGTAAGTCTGTTGTCAAAAACTTTACAGGAAATAAAACTTATAAGAAGAATATAAAATACAAAATAGTGTGTTCTGCGTTGCATAGTACTTTCGTGATTTTACTTAAAGTTGCCCATAACGTTGAGTATTTGCGATGTGGCGGCATTTGGAAAACCAGCGGTAACAAATGCCCATTTGAAAATATGTTGTTGAAGTTATGCAATGTTGCTGAGATATATTCGGTCAGCCGGATATGGGCTGATAGCGATAAAATGATGAGGATATATTCGTCAGCCAGCATAGCAGAAAACCCCCTGTTGTACGCATACCCTTTCTCCGTGGTCATCTACAATGTGGGTCTGTGTCGCACCGAATGATGCTTGCCGTGTGTAGGGCAAGGCAGGCTCTTGGGCGGGTTGGCCGCTGTGCTGTGGGTTTGTGTGCCTGCCCATGTGCCTGACTTGCAGCGTTGGCTTGTTTGAGTTATCAAGTTGAAAAGCCTAAGTGAATTAACTACATCAAATCTCCTTTTATGAATTTTCATATAAGTCTCCCTGCGATGAAAGGATTTCTCTGTATTTACTAAAGAGTTTTGTTTTTGAAATGAAACCAACAAATTTTCTGTCTTTGTCAAGTACGGGCAGGTACCAGCTTTGTGTAATATCAAATTTTTCCATTACGGTGTGCATATCATGGTCTTGCTGCAAAATGGCGGCAGGCTTTTTCATTAATGATTTTAGAGTAACCTTATCAAACTGTTCCGGCTGAAAAAGTTTTTGTTTAATATCATTTAATTCAATGATGCCGGCAAATCTTTCCTTACCATCCACCACTGCAAAAATATTTTTTTCACTTCTCTTTATTAGGTCTACAAGGTCTTTTAATTTTTTATCAATGCTGATGCTTTCATAGCTGTCCTGCAACATATCTTCAAGACTAATAGAAGTAAGAATATTTTTTTCCTTTTTATGAGTGAATATCTGTCCTTCCATTGCCAGCTTCCTTGTTTCCATTGAATATGGCTCATAAGATTTTACAATGAAAAAAGAAATGGAAGAAACAATCATCAGCGGGATAAATAATTCATAGCCGTTTGTAATTTCTGCAATTAAAAAAATAGCAGTTAACGGACAATACATTACACCACTCAACATACCAGCCATACCCACTAAACTAAAATTTCCAACTGGTATTTGTATCCACGGCGTACTGTTTAATAATTTGGAAAAAAAGAAACCCAAATATGAACCAGCAAATAAAGAGGGTGCAAAATTGCCACCATTGCCGCCAGAGCCAATTGTAATTCCTGCAGCAATAGGTTTAAACAAAACAATCAATGCAGTAAAAGCAATGATGCCCCAATTTTCACCCAACCGGGAAAACAAAGTGGTATTATCTGAAAACGTAGTAAAAGATGCATTAGCTACCAGCTTTACGCTTTTGTAGCCTTCGCCAAATAGCGGCGGAAAAACAAAGTAGATAATTAATAACATTAATCCACCAATGACTGCCTTTATATACCCATTCATTCTCCATTTATGTATTCGCTTTTCAGTACCCTTAAATATCCGGGCATAATAAAGAGAAATAAAACCTGCTAATACCCCTAATAAAATATAGTAGGGCACATTTTTATAATCGAAAGTTTGTTTTAAAATAAAATTGAAAAGGGAAGATTCCGCTAAAATAATTTTTGAACATAATGCACCGACTACGGATGCAATAATTAAAGGGATAAAATAACTTACCACGGTTTCAACAAGTAATACTTCAACAGCAAAAATAACTCCCGCTATCGGCGCATTAAAAACTGCTGAAATACCTGCCGCCGCTCCACATGCAATTAATAAAGTTCGTTCCTGGTAATTTAAGTCGCTGATTCTGGAAATATTTGAACCTACAGCAGAGCCTGTGGCAACAATTGGTGCTTCCAACCCAACAGAGCCGCCTAACCCAACTGTTACCGAACTGGTAACTATATGCAGGTAAGTATGATTTAGAGGAATGAAAGAAGACTTACGGGCAATAGCTTTTAAAACCATTGCAATGCCTTTTTCTATTTGTCCACCAAAGAAATGACGGACGATAAAAACCGTTATGATTAAACCAATAGCAGGAAATAATAAATAAACAAGGTTTGAAACAGGTATTTCTTTTATCCAATGCTGAATGAAATGAACCAACGTTTTAAGCAATACTGCTACAAGTCCGGATACAAGTCCTGTAAGCGTAGCAATTACCATCATAAATTGCATTCTGGTAAGCTTTGTCCGCAGAAATTGAATAACGTATTGATAAATTACTTTAATCTTCATTAATTGATTTAATTATTTTTTGCATTTAGGTAGTTAAACTACCCGATTTGCATTTGCAATAGAAATACCAATATACCTGCTGCAAAACCTATCAAAGCAAGCCAACTAATCTTTTTCAGATACCACATAAAATCAATTTGCTCAATGCCCATTACTGCCACACCAGCCGCAGACCCAATTATGATAGCACTTCCACCAGTACCAGTTGTAAGTGCAAGAAATTCCCAAAAAGGATGGTCAGTTGGATAAGTTGATAAATCATACATGCCTTGTGAAGCCGCTACCAAAGGCACATTATCAACAATGGCAGAAAGCAAACCCAACGCAGTACCAATTAAATAATCATTTTTTAATGTAGTGTTAAGTACAGTTGCCAATTCCTTCAATAAACCAAACGATTGTAAGGCTGATACAGCTAATAATATTCCTAAAAAAAATAAAATACTTGGCGTATCTACTTTTTGTAGTGCTTTGGCTACTGTAAATCTTTCTGCTATTTCTGCTTCTTTGCTTTTATGGACTATAGTTGTAATTACCCACATAAATCCCAACGCAAGTAGCATACCCATAAAAGGCGGCAAATGTGTAAGAGTTTTAAAAATGGGTACAAAAATTAAAAAACCCACACCGGAAAAAAGAATGATTTTACCGTCTTTTTTTTCTTTTGGTGTACAAACTGATTCGGGAATAGCACTAAATTTTTTTCCTTTAAAGCGATATGCAATAATTAATGCAGGGATAATACAAACGACAATACTCGGCAGTATAAGTTGCTTCATAATATTCAATGCTGTAATCTGCCCACCAATCCAAAGCATGGTAGTAGTAACATCACCTAATGGCGACCATGCACCACCAGCATTAGCTGCAATTACAATCATTCCTGCAAACCAAAGCCTGTCTTCTTTCTCATTCAATATTTTGGAACAAAGCGATGTCATTACAATCGCTGTGGTTAAATTATCCAGTAATGCAGAAAGAAAAAATGTAAGTCCTGTAATGATGAGTAATAACTTTTGTTTGCTGGTAGTATTAATTTTTTCGGTAATAATGTCAAATCCATTATGTGAATCAATTAGTTCTACTATAGTCATAGCTCCTAATAAAAAGAAAAGAATAGAGGCTATTTCTCCTAAGTGATGCAGCAGTTCTTCACTTACTGTATGTGTGGATTCATTTTGCAGGATATAAATAGTCCAGCAAAATACACCTGTAATTAAAGCCGATGCTGCTTTGTTGAGTTTTAAAGGGTGTTCAAAAGCAATGGCAATGTAGCCTAAAACAAAAACAATAATCATTAATGCTGTAATCATATCAGTTTAATATTGGTAGTAATAATTTAAAGTCCGCTTCTTTGATAATATAATCTGCAACAGAATCAACCAAATGGTTGGTAGAACAAAATGAAACACCAATGCCAGCTTTCCGGATGCAACAAATATCGTTTTCCTCATCACCAACCACCAGCGTATTTTTTAAATCCACATCATACTTGTCGCAGATATTAATAAGAGCATTTAGTTTACAGTAATCATGTTTGCATTGACTTTTATCATCTAATAAAAATAGGGATGGGATTTTTACTTCACCAGTGGCAACACTTTTTGAAAACTCCAATTCATTAGAAATGGTAAAGTCAAAGCCAAATTTATTTTTCAGATGATTGGTTATGCAGTCATAGCTATCGCTGATTATGCCTGTAATATAACCTTGCTGCTTTAATTGCTTTACTACTTCTTGCAAATAGGGAGTCACTTCTATTTTATCTGTTAACGTCAGCAAATCACCAATGCTTTTTCCTTTTAGCAAACGGGCAATCAGCTTGGTTCGGATAAACGGATTGTTGTTATTGGTAACTATGTCAACCAGTTCTTTTTTAAATCCAAATTCTGCAGCTGCAGTATTAATAAAGCTTGTTCGTAAAATAGTATTATCCATATCGAACATGGCAATCTTTTTTAAAGACATTAATCCTTCACGGATGGCAAATTCCATTTGTTCCCTTATCACTTGTATATTCTCATAAGTTTCAAGATTTTGCTCTTCTAATCCTTTTGATTTTTTCATTATTGTTCTTGCTACTTCACGGCTCATTTTACCCAATTGTTCCAAAGCTTGCATCCTGTTTTCAATATTGCCGATACTTACTTCTGTAATTCTTGCCCCTAAATTGTGCATGTCCATCAAAATGCCAATATCAACTCCATAGCCTTCTTCAAATTCGCATTTCGCAAATAAGCTTTTCTTTCCTGCAATCATGCCGCTTAGTGGTTGCTGAAAATTGGGAAAGGTTGGGTTGAGGATAGATAATAATGGCTTTGCAACTAATTCAGTAACCCTGCCTGCCTGTCTGGTGAAATATGATTTTACAAAATCAGCTTCATTGTTTAAAAGAGGCGCAGCAAGCAACTCTATAACATTATCAGGATAAGTTATTATATCTGCATCTAAAAAAGCTATTAGTTCATTTTTTGCGACCAATACTCCATCCTTCATAGATGCTCCCTTACCTAATTTGGTACTGGTAATAACAGTTGCTCCTTCTTTCCTGGCTTCTTCGACAGTACTGTCCATTGATTTGTCATCCACAACAATAACTTCTGTAACAAGCTGGGAATTATTTGCAAGACGCACAACTTGCCGGATAGTTTTTTCTTCGTTTAATGCAGGAATTATAACTGTAATCATTATTGAAAGATTAGATTAATATTTTGTTGATTTAATCTGACTTTTAGCCAGTTTTCTATTTTCGATTTTTCCTGTATAGGAAGTTTCGCTGGTAGAGATAGCAAAACTAAAAATGTTTGTTTAGAGCCTGCACTGTCACTGAGCATGTAAGATGGTTGCAAAATAGCATTTTTTAACGCAGGGTATTGAGCTTTTAATTCTGCATAAATCTGTATGCTGAGTTTTTGCTGATTGTTTATACTGTCTAATTTTAATTGAAGCAATTGTTCTTGTTTTTCTTTTGCTTCTAATGCCATTGTTAACTGGGAGAGCTGTTCATTTTCTATCTTGTTATTATTATCTGATAAATAAGCAAACCCTTGTTTTATTTCTAAGGATGCCGATTGCAGATTATACTTTTTCAACTGACTTTTAAGCAGTTCAATTTCTTCTTGTGTTATTTCTTTACCACCAAACACAAGAGTAATCTTTCTGCCTTTAGCGTCAATTTTTTTATTCAATAAATAATCGTTGGTAAAATGGGCTTCATAAGCTATAAAGCTATTTGCATTTTTTGTAAACCTATTTTGTTGTACCATGTCATAACCAAAATAAAGACTTGGTAATAAAGTAGCCAACACAACTATCCACACAATCCGTTGAGCCATTTTTTCAGCCCGTTTATTTTGTAAATGCTTATAGGGGAAATGAAAAAGGCGAACAATAATGAATGTTGCTAATGCTATAAAAACAGTATTAATAATAAATAAGTAAAATGCCCCTATAAAAAAACCAAATTGCAATGTTGCTAATCCATAACCTGCTGTACAAAGCGGCGGCATTAGTGCTGTGGCTATAGCCACACCGGGAATTACATTTCCTTTTTGTTTGCTTGATGTAGCTACAATGCCTGCAAAGCCGCCAAACAAAGCAATCAATACATCATATATTGTTGGGGATGTTCTTGCTAATATTTCAGAGTGAGCATCATTTAATGGTGAAAGCAAAAAGAAAATTGTTGATGTGGTTAAAGCCACACCTGTAGCTATCAGAAAATTGTAAATTGCTTTACGAAGTAATGGCACATCGTTAATGCCTATGCCTAACCCAATGCCCATGATTGGACCCATCAATGGCGATATGAGCATAGCACCGATAATAACCGCTGTTGAGTTTACATTTAATCCCAATGAAGCCACAAAAATGGCAAAAATGAGTACCCACAAGTTGGTACCACGAAAAACCACACCGTTATCAATGTTTTCAACAACGGTTTGCAGTTCTTCTTTTTCAGCGTTGAGTTTAAACTTATCAAAAAAATTATTCAAAACCTTTTTGTTTATGTAAAACTATAATGATTCGTAAAGGTAAGTCATAATAAATGGCTGACTTGTTGTCGTTCTTCGTTAGGTTTTCAATTAGGTATGTTTTGTCATATGTCTTATGATTTACCAAAAGGAAAGCCGCCTAACGGCGGCTTTCCTTTTGGTATTATGTTTTTGTCTGGCTGAAATAAAAGACTGTCTACCGTGTGGCAAAGGGCAGTTTCAAAAAAAGTTGGTTAACATACGCAAATCCTGCTGATAAGCAAATTAAAATGGTGAGAGCTAAATATACATTCATTTATTTTTATCAATTAAGTTGTGGAAAATTTAAAGATTAAAATTTCCATAGTTATAGAACACTGTAAATAATCAAAATTCCAATTAAGAATGCAAAAGGTGAAATCAGTTGGAAGTAGAGAGGTTTTAAAAAATTTGCAGCCTTTGTCGAGAAATTATGATGAAGTTGTCTGGGCACAAAATAGAGTACGAATGATGTACAAAGCATAAACCAACCAAATATTTTGAAGACTTCTGGAAATTTGGATACGTCAGCTGCTAAAATCAGGGCTGCCGCAGGAATCAATCTTAAAGTTATTTCTGCATAATTAATAAAGTTTGTACTGCCAGCTTTTCGCAAAATCTCTGTTGCCTTTTGAGGTTTAAAAAGCATAAGGAGTCCAACGAAAATGAAGAATACTCCAAAAGCAATTATTGTAAATTTTGCAAGTATTATCATTTTTAATTGTGAATCTAATTAAATCTAAGTTATCCAAAAGCAAAGTATTGCATTCATCCAATATTACGCTTTTTGCTTTGGCGAATTTAAAACTGGCTTCCGTTGTGTTGGCGATTGCAGCTCTTTTGCAAGGTTGGCTTTTGTGCGGCAGGTTTTGTGTGCCTTGCAAATGTGCTGCAATGTGCGGTGGGCAATTAGAGACTTTGCATTGAATGTTCTGTCACTTGAAGGTGAACGAAATTGTCAAATAGGCGGTTTCAAATTTTTATCGCAACACTTATTATCAAATGTATTTTTTTTGTTTTTAGTCATCCAAAGTAAACGGATTAATTCATTTTGTCTAAAATTTTTTCGTTAAATACTCCTGAATAATCTGTTCATTTAAGTACATGAAAAGGTTGATATGTAGTTAACCTGTTTCAGGACGAGACATATGCAGATCAGGATATATTCTTCAGCCAGCATAGCAGAAAACCATTTGTTGGATGAAGCAGTTATTTATTTATGGTTGAATCGTCTTTCAAATATTCATTCAAATTATGTTTTGTCAAATCGTCAAAATATTTTGGTGTTCGCTGATTTGTAATTGCAACCCATTGCCAACTTCCGTTTCTTTTTTGTGCAGATAACGTCAAAAGACGAGTTTCTTTTTCAATAGTGTCCTTTGGGTCAGAAAATTTGTACCAGTCCATTCTGTTAGGATAATAAACTAAAGCATTTTTATTATCAAGTATTCGTACATGAATTTTTCCGGCGATGTAGTAATAACCAATTGAATCACTTTCTACTAAATTTTTATGGAATGCGTCTATTTCTGCTTTGTTAGCACAGTAAAAACCGTCACCATTAATAAATGTAGCATCATCGGAAAACTGTTCAATAACAGCCGGAATATCCTTTTTCTTCATTGCACTTTCTCTGGCATTTACCATCTTCACTAAAATTAAGCTATCATCTGTCCGGTCATAATTTGAATCATTCTTATTATCAGTGTTACAAGAATAAAGACTCAAAAAAAATGTAAGAAGTATCATTGTTTTTCTCATATCGTGTTTTGTGTTTGCCTTGCCTACAACGTTAGGGCTTTGTAGCAGGTGCGGCATTAGAATTCCTTCCGCCTGGAACCGCTGCTTGGCTTTTTGATAAAGTTAAATAATAAGAACTAATGTTCAGCATTGCTTTTCCCACCCGAACAAATGCTGTTATGTTGATGATGATTGCTACAACCTCAAGCCGCATTTGCATAAAACCCAATGTTGTGCGTTCGTACTTTTAGTTAATATTTCCGTTCAAAAGACTTGCCAGTGAAACGATACACACCATTGGGACCTCCGCCAAACCACAATTCACCTGTTTTGCTTTTATAAATAATCCAGATAAAGTCACCATCGAGGCCATCTTTTTTGGTAAAATTTTTCATGGTATGTCCATCATATCGCCACACACCTGACTCTACTGTTCCAAACCAAATATTCCCTGAAGCATCCTCTCCAATGGAAAAAACTCTGTCCAAGGAATTACCTTTGGTGTCTTCCTTTCTTAATTGATGTTGTTTTGTAAAATGGATGAATTCTTTACCATCATATTTTAATACTCCGATACCCCCAATTATACTGCCACCACAATTATTTCCAATCCATAGATTACCTTTGCTGTCTTCCATTATGCATCGAATATGCAAAGATTCGGTTGTGCCATTTAATCCTAATGAGTCATCATTAAACATTTTAAATTGCTTACCATCATACCCAATCAATGCATCATAAGTTCCAAACCAAACAGCTCCATTTTTACTTTTTACAAAAGGTGTTGAAATTGAATAGCTGTTTTCCTGTCCTGATTTTGGTTTTATTGGGAAGGTGCGGTAATAGAGGTTTTTTCCGTCATATTGGTACACTCCCGGATTCCCTTCAAGTTTATTGTAACCAGCAGTTTCATCACCTTTAAACCAAAGGTCACTATCAATTAATTTCCATTGTTTTGTTAAATCATAATTTCTTTCTTTGTAAACAGTTATTTTTTGCCCATCATAACTGCTTAATCCTATCCCACATTCAAACCAGATTATGCCATTTTTATCTTCATAAATACTCCTGACCTGGTTGTCACTTAATCCGTTTTCTGTTGTGAAATATTGCAACCGACCATTCTGAAGCATACACACACCTTCGTTATGACTACCAAACCAAATATTTCCTTTACTGTCTTCTAAAATTGAACGAACTCCTTTGGTGTATTTCAACCGTAAGGTGTCAATTTTAGAATGGACTATCTGAATTTCCTTATTTGATTGATTTGGATTATAGCAAGAAATTGTTACAGCTATCAAAAATGTCCAACAAAGGATAAAAATGTTTTGATTATCTAATTTCACTTTCATTGTAAGGCTGTCTTTTAGTATGACGCACAACGAGCGGGGCTTGCTGCTGTTGGCTATAAAGTTAGTAAACTTATTGCTTTGCGTCATGCCAATAGCAGCAAGCCCATGTTGTATGCAGTTGAGGCATCCGCTCAGTGGCTTAGCATTTATGTAAGGGGGGATCATTGTGTCAATGTGCGATTGACGCAGTGATCCCCCCTGGTCAGGAAGGACATATCGTGTCTATCCATTAGATACACCAGAGTTGGGTTGCCTACGGTGTAAATAGGCAGGGATCTTGCGGTAAATACGGTAAGCGAAATCGGAACTTTGCAAAAAAAAGCGGCTAACTTTACTTTTTGATTCGTTCGCTCAGTCGTTGATAAATTTATTTCTCACGCCTTCGCGAACGAATCAAAAAGCAGTATCTGCATTTGCGCCTTGCGTTTTTTTTCTCGATCAATAGTGGAGAGTAGGCTTCCCCTTCGGGCGTCCTTCCTGAACATAAATGCGTGAACTTTCAGCGGTTACCTCGGATGCCTCAATTGCATGCAAC
>JBKJNM010000230.1:0-8242 GCA_046593655.1 Lacibacter sp.
GTTGATCCCATTGCAGTGGAAGATATCCAGGCTATTGTAGCCAAACTCAAATTCAGAAATATCGGCATCCTCATTACCGATCATAATGTTACAGAAACACTCTCCATCTGCGACAGAGCTTATTTGTTGATTGAAGGAAAGATCTTTAAACATGGTACAGCCGAAGAACTGTCGGAGGATGAACATGTACGCCGTTTATATCTTGGCCGAAACTTTGAATTGAAGCGCAAGGATTATTTGCATGATGAAGCAAATAAACCTTTCGTTGATTAACTGCTATTCCTTAAACGAAATCTCCGTTAAGTTTTTTATCTTGCTGCAATCAACATGAAACTTCTCAGCCCCGCCATATCAAGACTTGCCCGCCTGCGTATGTGGCGCATTGAAAGCTGGATGGATAATCCGGTGGCAGCCCAGCGGGAAGTATTGCAGGATCTTGTAACCACAGCACAGTACACACAATTCGGTCACCAATACAAATTTGAAAAATTATTCAACCTCCGTGAATTTAAGAACACCGTTCCGGTTCATGAATATGATGACATCAAACCGTTTATTGAACGGATGATGCAGGGCGAAGAAAATATATTATGGCCCACACCTGTAAAATGGTTTGCCAAAAGCAGTGGCACTACAAGCGACAAAAGCAAGTTCATTCCTGTGAGTGATGAGAGTATGAAAGATGGCCATTACAAAGCCAGTAAAGACGTACTTACTTTATACTATAACAATTTTCCTGCAAGTGATTTATTAACCGGCAAATCATTAGTGATCGGCGGCAGCCATAATGTGTATCCGCTTAACGATGAAATACAGTTTGGTGATCTCAGTGCTGTGCTGATGCAGAACGCACCTTTCTGGACCAACTGGATACGTACGCCAGAGTTGAGTGTGTTGTTGATGGACGAATGGGAAAGTAAAATTGAAAAGCTGGCAGAAACAACGATAAAAGAAAATGTAACCTCTATTTCAGGTGTACCAACATGGAACCTGGTGTTGTTTCGTAGAATTCTGGAGATGACCGGTAAGCAAACCATCAGCGAAGTGTGGCCAGAGCTGGAATTATATTTACATGGTGGTGTTTCCTTTGTGCCTTACCGTGAGCAGTTTGAAAAAATCATTGGCACGCAGATCAATTATCTTGAAATGTATAATGCCAGTGAAGGTTTTTTTGCAGCACAGGACCAGCCCGATGTGGAAGGCATGTTGCTATTTGCTGATCATGGCATCTTTTATGAATTCATGCCAATTGAAGAGTATGGAAAAAAATTTCCGGTTACAATTGGTTTGAATAAAGTGGAGCTGGGGAAAAACTATGCCATCATCATCAGTACCAATGCCGGGCTATGGCGTTACATGGTAGGTGATACAATACAGTTTACATCCTTATTTCCCTTTCGCATAAAAGTAAGCGGACGATTAAAACACTTTATTAATGCATTTGGCGAAGAGGTTATTGTTGACAATACAGATAAAGCCATTGCTATTGCCTGTGAGCAAACGGGAGCTATAGTAAATGATTATACAGCCGCTCCGGTTTATTTTAGCCATAGCAACAACGGCGCACATGAATGGCTGATTGAATTTGAAAAAGACCCTGTAAGTTTAAATGACTTTGTATATGAACTGGATACGGCATTAAAAAACCTCAACAGTGATTATGAAGCCAAGCGGTATAAAAATATTGCTTTGCGGTTGCCGTTTGTTCATCCTGTGCCCAAAGGAACTTTTCATGAATGGTTACGAAGCAAAAACAAAATGGGCGGGCAACATAAAGTACCCCGGCTCAGTAACGACCGTTCCTATGTAGAAGAAATTTTACTTTTTAAGAACCGATATGAAGCTGAAAGATAAACTCAAGGATTACAAACCCCTTCACTGGATATACAACCTGCTTCATGTAAAACAATTGCATCATAACAAAGAAGCATACAGCAAATACAATATTCAAAAGCCTTTATTTGATTCCATCAGCAGTAAAGATTTCCCCGATAAAACTTCAAGTGCATGGTTAGATGTTAAGGATTCTGCACTGGTTGTTGAAACAAAAGACTCCTTTCATTCTTTTTCAAATGATATACAGGAGCAGTTGAAAGAATGGAGTGGCAATGGTTTTCTTATTATCAGGAATCATTTTACAACAGAGCTAACTGATGAAGTAAACAAAGCTGTTGAGCAACTCATCAATCAAAAACATTTACCCGTTACCCATGATAACAAAGTGATGCATGGCTATAAACATGCGGAAGCCATTAAGCAAATGATGCAGGATGAGGGGTTGAAAAAAATACTTTCTTTTATTTTAGACAAAGAAGTGATTCCTTTTCAAACACTCAATTTTGTAAAAGGAAGCGGCCAACGGGCTCACAGTGATAGTATTCATATGACAACTTATCCATTAGGCTATCTCATAGCTGCTTGGATTGCATTGGAAGATATTGATCCGGACAGTGGTCCTTTATTTTATTATCGTGGTAGCCATAAACTGCCCTACCTGCTGAATGATGATTTTGAAAACTACAGCACTCGTTTAAAGCTGGGCAATAAACAATACAGCGATTATGAGGATATGACAGATGAGATTCTTATGCAACATCATTTTCACAAAGAAGTCTTTCTGCCCAAAAAAGGAGATGTCTTAATCTGGCATGCCAATCTTATTCATGGAGGCTTGCCTGTGATGAATCATCAGCTTACCAGGAAAAGCATGGTCGTACACTATTATGCCAGGGATGTGATCAAGTATCATGAAATAACAGAGCGGCCTTCGCTGATGGAAGAGGAATAAAATCTTTACTTTGCAGCATTACAAAATTTGATTGCATGAAATTATTAGACGGAAAAGTTGCCATAGTAACCGGTGCTGCCCGTGGTATTGGCGAAGCGATTGCCATTAAGTTTGCAGAACATGGTGCAAACATTGCATTTACCTATATAAGCGACAGCAGTAAAGAAAAAGCAGCAGCGTTAGAAGCTAAACTGCAGGGCATAGGTGTAAAAGCAAAAGCTTACCAAAGCAATGCCGGTGATTTTGCTGCCTGTGAAACTTTTGTAACGGATGTGCTCAAAGAATTTGGCACCGTTGATATATGTGTAAACAATGCCGGCATTTCAAAAGATAATCTGCTGTTGCGTATGAGTGTTGAGCAGTGGGAAGATGTAATTAAAGTAAATCTCAACTCCGTGTTTTATATGACTAAGCACATCATTAAACCCATGATGAAAGCAAGAAGCGGTTCCATCATTAATATGAGCAGTATCATTGGTGAAATGGGCAACGCAGGTCAAAGCAGTTATGCTGCAAGCAAAGCAGGAGTGATTGGTTTTACCAAATCAGTAGCTAAAGAACTCGGCAGCAGAAATATTCGCTGCAATGCCATTGCTCCAGGTTTTGTTGAAACCGATATGACCTCATATTTAAAAGAAGGTGAAGCAGCTGATAAATACAAAGCAGGGATTCCGTTGGGCCGCTTTGCAAGTGCAGAAGACATTGCGAATGTTACGTTGTTTTTAGCAAGTGACCTCAGCAGCTATGTAACAGGGCAAACGATCAGTGCTTGTGGTGGATTAAATATGTAATTATAATAGACATCTAATACAAAAACTTCCTGATGGGAGGTTTTTGTATTTGTAGGTCAGCATTTATGAAGAACGAAATGCGATTGGATGATTTAATTTTTTATGTGGCCCCATGAAAATACGTAATAAAATACGAAAGGCCGACAACTCAATAAATAGTAAACATAATCCCATTAATGTAATCAATCCTACCTGGTTGCTATGTACATAAGTAAACAACACATCAATTCCTATAAATGCTGCCGTTACCGGAAAGCCCAGCATACCAATACAGGCAAATAAAAATAAAAGGGCTGTTGTTTCCTGCTCATACACATAACCATGAATTTGATTGAGGGAAATATCGTTATCAATCGCTTTGACTTTTTGTAAACAATAATACCCTAATAAAAAGGCAGGTACGATACCGCTTGCATACAAAATAACTTCGATGGTGTTGATATGTGCAGCATTAAACAATACAGCCGCTATAATGAACAGATGTGAAATGAACAAATAGCCCCATGCTATTAAAGCAGAGTGCCGATGTGAAAAAGCAAAGAGAATAACTGCTAATGCAATGCTCATTAAAATAATTGGCAACGCTTCTCTCACTGAAGAATTACTAATTTGATTGGTATATCCCAGAATTAAAAAAACAAGAGCGGTTAAGAAAAGAATACCAATAACAACTTTAGACTGTAAGAACTGTACTTGTTTTCCCAGCCATTTAAAAGGACTCCATAAGTAAGTAAACATCATACTGTCTAAATTCCATTCTTTTATTCCCAGCATGTAGAATGTGGCTTTTAGCCTCGATACAGTTTTCTGAACCGGTGCAGCGTAATGAAAATATTGATGATGCACCAGGTAGTTTAACACCGATGGTGAAACCAGCAACTGGTAGGTTCTTAAAAAAGCATTTCCGGCAAAATGCACCAGCACCAGCCAATGCCAGCCTATTGCCACTTCAATAAACATCAATCCTATTTGTGCTGCAGATGAATAAGCAATTTGTGTTTTAACCGTGGGCTGCACTCTGGCAATTAATGTACCTACAATGGCTGTTGCAGCACCAATACCAATGATCACCATTTTTGCCCATAACATATCTTCCCAAAAAGGATGTGTACGCAACAATAAAAAAACACCAATATGAACACTTAACGAACCATAAAAAATGGCAGACGAAGAAGTAGGACCTTCCATTGCCCGTGGTAACCAGGAAGTAAAAGGAAACTGTGCTGATTTAATAGCAGCCGGCAGTATCATCATACATACAATAAAGACAGCCATCGCCGTATTGCCAGATTGAACAGC
Source organism: Lacibacter sp. (assembly GCA_046593655.1). Classification (GTDB taxonomy): domain Bacteria; phylum Bacteroidota; class Bacteroidia; order Chitinophagales; family Chitinophagaceae; genus Lacibacter. The sequence goes on from JBKJNM010000230.1 coordinate 4,879, forward strand.
CAGGTTTTTTGCTTCACCCAGTTCTGAAAAGCTGATATTCTGCTGCGTAAGATGATGCATCATCCACATGCAAAGCATCAAACTCACATCACTCATGCGGTAATAAGAAATTGCTTTGAATGCATTTTTAACCGGTAAATAACGGTTACGGTAAAAAGCAATCAATAAAAAAGAACAAACACCTTTTATTTCCCATCCAATAAAAAGAGTTTCAAAATTGCCGGCTAAAATGATAAAGTTATAACCAGCTGCAAACAACAAGATGGTATTGAAAAACCGTTTGTAGCCCTGGTCACGGTGCATATAATATTTACTGAAGGTTGCTACTAAGAAAAACAACAAAGCTCCCACAATGCTGAACACGGCTGTTATTTCATCATAAAACAATTCAATTGCAAATACAAAATGTTCGGTTTCATAAAGAGTTGCCAGGTGATAGCTCACGGGTTCAAGGCCATTCAATATCCACCAAACAAAAAATGAAAAAGAGAGAACGATATATAATGTTTTAGTAAACCTTACAATATGACCGATGGCTCTTTCACTTTTATTTTGCCAGAACAGGCTTACTAAAAATGCGAGTAAGGGAATAGCGATAAACAGGACGAGTAATTGATTCATTTATTTTTTTCTTACTGATTGTTCCAGTTGCATTCGTTTCGTTAATCCAGCAAATACACCGGTAAGTTTTCTTCCGTTGCATGTACAATGCTGTTTGTTTCCATTTCCCTTGCTCCTTCAATAAATTGCTCCATATTATGAATAGTTTTTATTTCAGTGCTGTTGGTGATGGGTTCATATTTTTCAAACACCCCGTTTTTAAAATAATAAAACTGTTGTTCCTGCGGGTGCAGGGCTATAATATGTACCCACTCATTGTTATACCATTCAAACACTTCGGGTGAAGATTGGATCGCTTTCAAAACGATATCGGGCTTGTGTTCAACAATCACCATTAAACGTACAGGGTCATGCACTTCAATCATTTGCCATGGTAACCCTGGCCGCAGATCGCCATCGCTGCTGTTGGCAACAGCAAACAAACCCATCACATTATGTGGAAGCTTGGTACCTGCACCCATTTTAATATTATCAACTCTTGAAAAATAATATTCCAGGTTAATACCACCGCAAACCAAACCAATGGGCCGCATAACTGCTGATAGAATAGAACCATCTGCATCCGTGGTATAATCATAACTATTCAAAAATGCACGACGGTCTAAAAACAACCCTTTGGTTATTTGCCTGCGGCCAATGATGGCAAACGTATTGGTGCCATGACCTAATTCTGGTCTTGGTTCAAATAAAGAAACGGAGCGGCTATGTATGGCTTTCCGAACTTGTTCAAGCTCCTGTTTGGTATTGATTGATGCAAACCTCCTGCTGCGTTCTTTTGCATTGAGGTTTAAAGCCGTTTCAAAATTTTGGATGTTGATGAGATGTGCTACTGCATTCTCTGCGTTCAATACCTGTTCATCATAAAAACTTATTACATCTGCAGCCGTGTCATGCATACCACCGATAAATTGCGTTGCCACAGGAATGGCAATTCCTTTGGCTGCTAATCTCTCTCTTACTTTTTTATGATTCAAAATAAACGCCTGTGTTCTTGCATTGGTAGCGCCGGGCCTTCCACTACAGGCGCCGCAATCATGTGCGCCGTGATGAGGATTGTTGGCACTGCTGCTTCCATGTGATACAATATAAACAATAGGTGCAAATTTTTTGATTAAACCAATACCCCTTAAAAATCCTTCACCCCTTGTGACCATTTCATCCAATGTATATCCAATCTGCAAACCATTTTCTGTATCAGCAATATTTTTATTTTCAATCGTCAACGTTGATTGTTTATCCATATGCCCATAGGCATTTGAAATAGCCGGACTCATTTTTGGGCGAAACAGCATTTGAACTTTTTTTGCAAGAGCCCAAAAACCAAAACCAATGCTTAAGAAAAAACCTGATATAATTCCATGTGTATACTTTGTATAAATCAATTCTACTTTTTTAATTGATGTAGCATCCGATTCTTTAATCAGGTATTTCGGCGTAACAGGAGCCGGACAAAGTTTATCATAAAACTTACTGCCCTGTTGTTGAAAATAAAACTCTACACCAAAAAAACCGGGAGCACCAAAAGTTTCAGCTTTCTTGTCAACAGCTTCAATGTGTCTTCGAATAGAGTCCTCTCTTTCATCGATGCAAAAGATGGCTTGTAAAGACAGCTCTCTCAACCCCTCCAATGGATGGGGTATAGAGCCTCCTATTGCAAAAGGCTTTTTAATTTCGGAGTGCTCTGGAGGGGCCGCCAATAATATACCCTTCAACACCGAATCGTAATAACTCCATTCAAATCCTTCCTGCCAGAGCTGTATAACTTCAGCTACTTCCGTTTTAGGTACATCAGCAAATAAATCAAGTGGTGGCACCTTAACATCATTAGCCAATGGCCGCCATTTATGTCCAAATGCATGATTTAATGCATCCAGCTCCATCAGCAATTCAAATTCCACGAGTTCTTTGAACGAAATCTTTTTATTGTCGAGAAGTGTATGTGGATTGTCCTCCACTGCACTTACAAAACCACTCCAGCCGTGATGTGCAAAATGCTGATCGAATAAATACTGCTCAAAGTATTCTTCTTTGCCAACAATTGTTTGCAACAGTCCGGTTATGGAATAATTGCCTGATAGAAATTTTTGCTTAACCGTTTTTGTTTTAAAAAAACTTACAAAGCTGTTTTGCTCCAGCTCTTTGATGCTTTCGGTAAAACTTTTGTTGACATAAGGGAACCCTGCAACTGCAATACCCTGATCTAAAAAACCACAAAGGATGCGAAACAGCAAGGGATGAACTTTGTTATCTAAATCTATTTGGTAAACATCTTTCCAATGTTTGCGTAATTGCCCAATACGGGGATGGTTAATCGTATCGTATTCCTTATTCACTAGCCTGTCTAACCATTCTTTTGCATTACCTGCTTTAGCAGCAACCAGTTTTTGCAGAATATCTTCCCTTATACGACCGGTTTTGTAAAGCGCCCTGTATTCCGGTAATTGCAAATGAACCTGGAACCCGAATATCTTTGATGCCTTAAAAATTGCATCATAAAATTTCATGTGCTGAAACGCATGCAATGAATTATGATGAATAAAATCTTTCAACGCCTGTTGCGATGGAAGAAAATGTTTCAATTCATGCAATACATGCTCTTCATTAAATTGGACTGTATTCACTTTGTAAAAAATTAATTGACCGATTGAACATTGGTCTGGTTTTCTATCTTATACGCATCTTTGAAGCCCACTAAAGTCAAAGCAATTTTTTTCAGTGGAGCTTTAATATCCCTAAACTCTTT
>JBKJNM010000008.1:0-4089 GCA_046593655.1 Lacibacter sp.
AAAATCATCCAATTCTATTAGACACAAATGAAATGCTGGAGCAGCGCATGAATTATCTGCATGAAAATCCTGTACGTGCAGGGTTTGTAACTGCTGCTGAACATTGGCAATACAGCAGTGCTATTGATTACTATACTGAAATTGAAAAAGGGCTATTTGAACTTGTAGTATTAACGTAATGCTCTTTGAAGATTAGTAATGGATGGCATCAGTTCAGGAGACCTGCGGCAGAGAAAGCTTGTCATCACACCTGTTGTGTGGTTGACTCATAGGATGCTGGTAATAGATAATATAAAACTGCAATAGCAAGAAAAAAAATCTTGTATAATTGCGGTAAGTAAAATAAATTTGATATGCACAAAAAAATCTGGCGAAGGCGGGAGGTAAGTGAAACTTAAAAACCTCATTTATCTCTTGCTTTCAAAAGAAAAGAATAATTTTAAATATTATCTCTCTAAGGCCTATATACATAGGATACTTTTGTTATGGGCTGCCCTAGGAATATACTTTCAACAGCTCCCATTACGGCGGGGGGCTCCCTAAAGCAGAGGTTTTAAGGGCGGGGCATTATTTCACCCTTCCTCTTTCCTCTTCTGATGCAGTAATTCTTGCTCTTTTTTCTTTCAACATTTTATTGCCAAAGCTTTTTGTATAGGTAAGTTTAAATATCCTTCTACTTATTTGAAACCTGGAAAACGTGTAAAAATTTTCTTCGGGTAAATCAAACCTAAATTTAAAATTCATCGATGAAAAAATATCATCAACACCAAATTTTAAGCTGCTGTTCGACTTTTTAAACTTTTTTTGCACACCCGCATTCAATTGTCCATAAGGCTCGCTTACAAAAGCACCAAAAAGCGCTTTAGATTGGTAAAAGCCTGATAGTTCAATTCCAAAATTTTGGGGCAGGGTAAAGCTTTGAAACCCGGAAACGTTATAGCTAATATTAGACAGACTTATGAGCTTTTGGTTATAGTCCGTTTCTATTTTTTGCCATGTGTTATTTAAATTAATTTGCGAAAACCACCATTTTGTAATTGAGACTGGCAAGGAAAAAGACGCATTTATAGTTTGCGTGTTCTTAAGGTTTCTGGAGGTAATAATTTGTTTATTGCTGCTCACATCTACCTCGCTTTGATAACTTCCTATGGAGTTAGATTCATAAGTATAGCTCAGAGAAAAAACAAACTTCTTGAACAGGTAATCTACTTTTACTGCATCAGCTATAGCAGGCTGCAACGCTGAATTACCTGTTATGTAAGTATATGGGTCTAAAAAAATAGCAAATGGAGCAAGGTCAGTAAATGCAGGGCGATTAATTCGGCGATTATAACTAAAGTTGAGACTATTGTTATCATTCAATTTATGCGACAGGTAGAAGGTAGGAAAAAGCTTGCCATATTTACGGTCAACTATATTTTTTTGTGTTTCAGTACCTAAGTTTGAGGTAATATATTCGTACCGTAAGCCTGCGTTGATTCTTGTTTTTTCATTGGCTGCTATATTCACTGAGGCATAAGCGGCGCTTATATTTTCCTTCAGTGAATACAGGGCAGTGAGGCTGCTATCAGACTTCCAGATATTTTGAATTAATTCCTGAACACTTACATCGTTCGAAAATTTAGAAGCTACTCTCTTAACACCTGTTTCCAGGTTTGTTTTTGCACTTAGCTTTTTTTTATAATCAATTTGAACGGGTAAAATATTGATGACTGTTTTTTTACTACTCCTCGTATTTGCAGTTCGTAATAATTGACGATTGCTATTGTAATAATGGTTTAGGTAATTATTCGGGTTGTTGTCATCATAAAATAAATAGTCGGCATTAAACGTAATTTCTTCACCACTATTTATAATATGCTGAAGGTTAATGTTACCCATCCAATGTTTCCAATGGTTTATTTCATCATTATTTATTTTTACAATTGTATCAAGCAAATTATTTACTTTGATGGTTGTATTGTTGACTGCATCCATCGTCCATTTGTTATTGTAAGCAGCGGTCAATACCCCAAGTGTTGTTTTCTTTCCCAACTGATAATCATATCCAAGCCTGATGTTATGGTTTCGCTGTACCGGAAACCTGTCGCTTCTTGTAGCGGTTTCTGTAGTCCTTCCCTGATAGATTATTTTTCTATCTCCTTCTATGATTGGGTAAATAGTATTTTCCGCCCTTAGAAACGAATAAGATGCATACAAATTTCCTTTTTGAGTGCGGTAATTAAAATCAATATTTGCTGCAGGAGCAGTTCCTCTAAAAGCAGCCAGCGTTATGGCAAAAGATCCATTAAAACCAATATTTGGATTATCTATTAAAACAATATTGATATAACCTGCATTCCCTGATGCATCATATTTCGCCGGTGGCGTAGTAATCAATTCAATTCTCTCTACGTTATTTGTACTCATACCATTAAGCATTTGCACTAAGGCATCGGCAGGCATGTAATTCATTTTTCCATTGATCATAACATTTACCCCATTCTTTCCATTCATGGCAATGGTGCCCCCTTGTTTGTTCACAATTACCCCCGGCGATTTTTGAAGCACATCTAAAACGGTGCTGCCCGCACTTGTAATGCTGTTTTTTACATTCACAATCATGCGGTCAATCTTTTGTTCAAACAAGGGTTTCTTAGCGGTTACGATTACCATATTCAGGTTTACAGATTCAATTTGTAAGTGAATAAGACCCATATCAACCAAAGGAGTTTTTGTTATATTTATTGGGGATAAATATTTGGTTTCGAAACCGGCATAGCTGCACCTGATCAGATATTCTCCATCTTTAATATTTTGAAAGGAAAATTGCCCTTCCTTGTTTGTAATATCCCCTTTTATTAAAGCAGAATCTACAATATTAAGTAACAACACATTTGCATTTGCAAGTGGCTTGGCGTCGGGAGATATTAATTTTCCAGTAATTGTATTTTGAGCCTGCAGGATAAAAAAGGCAAAGAAAGCAGTAAAAAAAAGCGCTGTTTTTTTAATGATGGTCATAAACATGTTACTTATTTTTAATGGTAATGGCTCTATAATAATATGAAATTATTTTTTAAATTCCATTTATGAGCTGTATTGAACAGTCGGTTCATAAGTAATTTTTATAAAATAAATTTCCTATTCCCCTATTTCTTTGCTGGCGCAGGTCTCCCTGTGTTGTTGTTCGTGTACCAACAACAATTTCTGAATTTGACCAAACCTGTTTCTTTATAATAAACTCCGTCTGCATAGTCGTTTGATAAAGGAGAAGAAAAAAAGGCATTCCCTGACTTGAAACCATTCCCAAGCCATATTTTGTCAGTTTTTAATAAGTTAAAAATTTCTTTGTAAGTAATTGCGTTCATACTGCCAATCAAAACGAATTGCTTTTCAGCTTCGATAATCCAAGCTAAAAAATCACGAAACAAAGAAAATGGCGGATTTGTAATAATGATGTCTGCCTCATCTCGTAGTTTTTTAATTTCTACACTTTTAAAGTCGCCATCGCCTTTTAAGTATGTCCACTCCAAATCGTTTATGTCAATTTTTTTATCACCCGATTTGTCGTGAGTAAGCGTAAAAATTTTGCCGTTTGTTACGGTTTTCTTTCTGTCAAACTGCGGATTGGTTGTTTCAAAAAGGGTAGGTTGGTATGCTGTTTTGAAATTTTTTCTGTCTGGAGGATAGCTGGTGCTTATGAGTTTTTTTAATCCGAAGCGTTGGAAGTTTTGTGCAAAAAACTTGGTGAAGTTGCTCCATTCGGGGTCATCGCAGGGAAGTAAAATTGTTTTGCAACGAAATACGTTTTGGTCGAAGTCCAAATACGCATTTATTTTTTTTTCTATGTCGTGGTATTGAGTGTAGAACTCGTCGTTCTTTTCGTTCTTAGCTTTTGACAAATTACTGTTCTTAGAGTTTGTCGCCAAATGTCCGTTAGCGACAAGATTGTAAACGGAAAGTTGTTAGGTCGGTTCTATATTCTGTAGTTTAAGTTTGTACCGCTGTCCGTTAGCCTTGCTGCCAATACGCTAATATACACAACTCTTCCATAATTCAAAATCCTTATCTCCTCGGTTTCTATCGCTTGCTCTATGCGCTTTTAAGTTT
>JBKJNM010000217.1:0-2545 GCA_046593655.1 Lacibacter sp.
GGTGCGTATGCAGTGAATCCTTTTGATGGAAGAGAAATTCCCATCTGGATTTCTGAATATGTATTGGCCGGTTATGGCACAGGTGCAATTATGGCTGTGCCTTGTGGCGATGAACGGGATCATAAGTTTGCGCAGCATTTTAATATTCCCATCACCAACATCATTGGCAAACATTATACGGGCGAAGAAGCCAATTCTACCAAAGAAGCCATACTGGAAAACAGCGGCTTCTTAAATGGTATGTTGATGAAAGATGCTATTGATATTGCAATCAATAAAATGGAAGAACTGGGGATTGGGGTACGCAAAGTGAATTACAAAATGCGTGATGCAGCGTTCAGCCGCCAGCGTTACTGGGGTGAACCATTTCCCATTCAATGGAAAAACGGAACAGCGTATGCGTTAAGTGAAACTGAATTGCCCTTGTTATTGCCGGAAGTAGATAGTTATTCACCCGGTCCTGAAGGCGAAGGTCCGTTGGCGAATATTCCTGAATGGGTGGCGAGGGAATTAGAGACAAATACGATGCCGGGTTATGCAGGCAGTAGTTGGTATTTTTTGCGTTATATGGATCCACATAACAACAATGCTTTCTGCGATCGTAAAGTGAGTGATTACTGGAACCAGGTTGACATTTATATTGGAGGAACAGAACATGCAGTAGGTCATTTATTGTACAGCCGTATGTGGACGAAAGCTTTGTATGATCTTGGACATATTGGTTACGATGAACCATTTAAGAAATTGGTGAATCAGGGAATGATACAAGGCTCATCTCGTTTTGTGTATAGAATAATTTGGAGTATTGATTATGACAAACAACTAGCTAGAGAATATTTTAATTCAAAAGATAAAGGAGATTTGTCGGATAACGAGATTGATCAAATTGTTGCGACTGAAATTGCTTTGACTGTGGCTAAAGATACTTTCATTTCCAAGCATCGATTTGAAAAAGCAAAAAGTGATCTTGTGGTTAGAGAAAAGGTGATTGAAGAATTAAATGAGATTTTAAAAGTAACTTTAAAAGAGAAGGACAGCTTTTTATTAAAGATCGGTATACGTTTAAATGTTCCTGACGATTTTCTACGGGTAAATGAATTACATGTTGATGTAAACATTGTTGATGGATATGAATTGAATTTTGATGAATTTAAGAAATGGCGCAACGGTGAATATGCAAATGCCCATTTCATTTTTGAAGATGGTTCTTTTTCCTCCCCTTCCGGGGGAGGTCAGGAGGGGGCCTATATCTGCGGCTCTGAGGTAGAGAAGATGAGCAAATCAAAGTTCAACACAGTAAACCCCGATGATCTTGTAAACAAGTATGGTGCTGATACCTTCCGCATGTATGAAATGTTTCTTGGCCCTGTTGAGATCAGTAAGCCTTGGGACACCAAGGGTATTGAAGGTGTACATCGGTTCCTTAAAAAACTCTGGCGCTTGTTTTATGATGAAATCAAAGGGCAAGTCTGGAACAACGAGAAAGCAACCGATGCTGAGTTGAAAGTATTACACAAAACCATCAAGAAGATTGAAGACGATACAGATCGGTTTAGTTTTAATACCGGTGTGAGCACCTTCATGATTGCGGTGAATGAATTCAGCGATTTAAAATGTCATAAAAAAGAATTGCTTGAACAATTACTTATTCTCCTTACACCTTATGCACCGCATATCAGCGAAGAGTTGTGGAGTATGTTGGGTAACAGTGGTTCTATACTCGATGCATCCTTTCCAAAATTTGAAGCGAAGTATGTAACCGAATCAACCAAAGATTACCCGGTTGCCATCAACGGTAAAACAAGAACGGAGCTTACCCTGGATCTCAGCATTACACAAGCAGAAGTAGAAAAGATAGTGTTGAACAATGAAGTGGTGCTGAAATGGCTCGATGGCAAACAACCCAAGAAGATCATTTATGTAAAAAATAAAATGATCAACGTGGTGATATAATCAATAAAGGCTAAGGCTCGAAGACGCTAAGAAAAAAAACCTTTGCGTCTTTGTGTCTTAGCGATAAAACCTTCTGAACATGAAACAATTTTTATTTTTTGTCTTCATTACGCTTATCTCTTGTAATTCAGAAGCGGACAGGAACCTGGAACCATACACAACGGAAAGAACAACAGTTAATTCGAAAGCAGTTAAGGAATATGTTGAGGATGTCAATGATCCTTTAAATCCCGATTGGAAATTTAAAGTGGAGCTATTTGAACAAAAGGAATCATTGAAATATGAAGTGCTGTTTCAATACAAAGAAGTAACGGGCGAAAAGATTTTTGCTTATCCCAATATGGGGTTTATGCCCAAGCCTGAATTGAAAAAAGGACCGGAACCATTTTCATGCATCATTGGTTTTTATAATGCCGACAGTGTTTTCATGGAACTGCGGATAATAAAAGTTGAAAATGAAAACCTGGTGTATAAACATTTAAAAGAATACAAAGTAGCAGAAGAAGAAAAAAAATAGGTTCTATTGCTTTCGCACAAACCGGATCATGGCGCTGCTCTTCTCCGTACTTTCCAGGTTGGCGGTATAACGAAT
>JBKJNM010000262.1:0-12145 GCA_046593655.1 Lacibacter sp.
ATTATCAAAGAAACGTTATGTACGATTTATTTTTTCCACAGATTTATGTTCTTTCAACTGCAAACGGTATTCGTTTCCTGTTGATCAACTGCGTTGGCAACCCTGCCAATAATTAAATGGTTCTGTAATGAGAGAAGGCAGGTTTTTAATTTCCTGTTTTCTTATCTTTTATTGCAATGGAACGAAAATAATTTTTCATGAGGAACTGTTGCAGGGCACGAAAGAGTAACCATTTAAAAGATGTAAAACAAACTCACCTCTTTTTTTGTTGAAACAATTGCAGTTTTCCTGCATTTTGTGCAGCAACAAGGGCCATTGAATTTCCAAATGGAAATTGTACCAATGCTTTTGCATTACCGGGAACAAAGAAACCGCTTTGTAAAATGGATAATACAGTAAAACCTCCTTTGCCGTCGCCTTGCAACACGGTGCCATTCGATGCATCGTAACGACCAAGATAAGGATGCATACTGTATTCATTGCCGGCTACTGCAATATCAGGATTGCCATCCGCATTAAAATCATTGACAACAATTCCATAAACAGGGCTCCATTGAACAGGAGCGGGGAGTGGATGTATTTCAAATTGGAAACCGCCTTTGTTTTCAATCCATACAGAGTTGAAGTTGATTGCTTTTAATTGTATTTCGCCTTCCCGGTTAAAACTGCTCATCATTGTTTTCATATCTGCCCTGGCATAGGATGCATAGTCGGGAAATTGTTTTTTAACGGACGGAATTTCTTCTGCCAGCTGATCTCTGTAAGCAACAGGAAATTCCATTTTAGGTCCGTGCAGTGTTGATGCTGTCCATCTGCTGAACAATGCATCCCAGCGTTCATTGTTATCATAATCTTTGGCGCAAACAGTTACCGGTTCCGTTATTGTTCCATTGTAATAACCATTGGTTCCATAATTACCCACCACATAATCCATATCGCCATCTTTGTCAAGGTCAGCCGCTGTAATGCAGTTCCACCAACCCTTTTCATTATCAGTTGAAGTGGCTTGCTTTTTCAGTTTGCCGTTTTCATTCTTAAAGAAATGAATACCCATCCATTCGCCGGTAAGGATGAGATCTGCATCGCCATCTTTATCTGCATCACTCCATACTGCATCTGTAATGAGCCCGATTGATTTTAATTCAGGGGCCACTTCATCCGTAACCAGTACAAATTTGATCGTTCCATTTTTTGAATCATTGCGTAACAGGTAACCATTTTCCGGTTTTGGATATTCGCCGGGTACAACTCTGCCGCCAACAAACAGATCCATATCTCCGTCTTTATCATAGTCGGCACTTTTTACAATACTCTTGCTTGCATAATTTGCAGGGATAGCAGAACTGTCGAAAGAAAAATTTCCTTTCCCATCATTCAGGTAAAAGCGATCGGCATAATTTACATCATTCTTCTGTAGCTGGTAACCGCCACTGGTTATATAAACATCAAGGTCCTTGTCATTGTCTGCATCAAACAAACAAATGCCGGCATCGTCTGCAATTAATTTTAAATCTTTACTGAAACTTTTTTGTATAAATGTTTGATTGGGTTGTTGCTGAAAAATGATTGCCAGGCTCATAGCCGATCCGCCCACAATGAGATCAACAAGTGTATCGCCATTGATATCTCCAACTGCTACTGCCGGACCATATTGAGAAAGTTTATGTGGTAACTGACGTTGTAAATTAAAATCAACAAAATCATATTCCCTGTAGGTGAAATCGATGCCTGCTTTGCTGCTGATATTGGTAAACCAGTTGCCACTTGCAAGCAGTAATTGTTGATTTGTGTGGATGACTGCTGATGCAGATTGACTGATAACCATTGTTTGATTGGCAATGACATTGCTGAGCACTTCTTTTTTACCATTGGGCCATAACACAACAATGGAATCTATGATGTCAATACTATCTAAACCAAAGTGCATAATATTTTCAACACTGCTCATGTATCCATGATACGGAGTATGTTCTGCTACCTGTTGTCCACCTTTATAATACAGATGGGCAGTGGTGCCAATACCGTTGATGTTAGATGTATCGCCACGGAATTGAATACGTAAGTAATTCTTTTTTTGTGTTGATTGATTCAGTTGATTTTCCAGGAGCGTGGCTTCCATATTGGTATTGTTGATGACCACATCCAAATCGCCATCACGATCAAAATCGGCATACGCAATTCCTGCGGAGAAGGTGGGGATGTTCCAGCCCCAGTCCATGGTTTTATCAGTAAAGGTTAAGTTGCCGTTGTTGTGATAAATATAATTACTGATTTGTACAGGTGGCAGTCTTTGCAGGAGTTCTACCAAACTTGTTGCAGTTCCCTGTTCACGGTAAGCAATAAAATCAAGATCGGTAACATCTTTGGGCAAACCATTCGTGGTCATCAGGTCTTTGTATCCGTCATTATCTGCATCTGCCAGCAACGCTGCCCAACTCCAATCTGTATGCGGCACTCCGCTGTAATAAGCAATTTCACTAAAGATGGGTTCACCAATGGAATCGTTTTCCAACATGCGTGGTCCCTGGTTTATTTGCAATGTGTTCCTTACTGTTTGATAGGGGAAATCAAATTTCGCAGAATATAAATACCAGTTGTAATCAACAGGGTTCATCATCATCTTCTGGCGGTAGTTATCTTCGGGCATCATATCCATTTCAATGATGTCAACCAATCCGTCATTATTAATATCACCTGCATCATTGCCCATGGCATTTAAACTTCCATGTTTAAAATATTCATTGTTGCGGTTGCTGAAAGTTCCGTTTTTGTTGTTCACATAAAGAATATTGCCGCTGAGATAATCATTGCTGATATAAATATCTTTCCATCCATCTTTGTTGATGTCGAGAATAGAAATACCCAACCCGTTTCCTTCCCAAGTAATACCCGCTTCTTTTGAAACATTGCTGAACACCGGTTGCTGCATCTGGCTGTTCCAATCATTACGATACAAAATATCATTTGTAAAACCAGTTCCATCCGATCTGATTTTTCTGAAGGTATTAGGATATTCCTGGTTGAGATCGTTCACCACTAAATACAAATCAAGGTCACCATCATTATCATAATCAAAAAAAGCAGCCATATGTGTACTCACCGTATCAACTAATCCATATTGTGCTGCACTTTCTTTAAAGGTTGGAATGCCGGTTGATTGGTCAACGCCTTTATTCACATAGAGGAGGTCTTTTTTCAACTCAGCATTTTGCCAGGCGGCAGCACAAACATAAATATCAAGCAAGCCATCGTTGTTGATGTCAACAACCGTTGCGCCACGGCTCCATTTTTTTTCACCTGTAACACCGGCTTTGTCAGTTACATCTTCAAACTTCAACTTGCCCCTGTTGAGATAAAGTTTATTGGGTTGAATGGAAGAAGTAAAATAAATATCCGGAAGGCTATCGTTGTTAAAATCACCAATACCTACGCCACCACCATTGTAGAGGTATTGATAATTGATCATGTTCAGCATTTCGTTCTCTGCTACTGTGTTACTGAAAGTAATGCCACTTTCAGTGCTCTTCACTTCACGGAACATTGGAAGTTCTTTCTGCTTGCAGGAAACAAAGAAGAGGATCAGGTATATCAAAACAAAAGACAATCTGTTCATTAGAGTAGTTTATGGGCCTAAATTAAGGTAAATTGTTCGAGCTGAAATTTTCGTGAATGTCGTTTTTTTCGTAACCTGATAACCTTTCAGTCTTCATCAAGCACAGCAGTGGCAGGGTAACTGCCAGCATCAAAAAGAGGTGGTTCACCAAAAAGTTCACCGGCTCCAAAAAAATCCCTGTATAAACTTTTTCCCTTCTTCATTGCAGTTGCACATTTTAATTCTGCCATTCACTACCTGGTAATAAAACGGGCAGGATCATCTTCAAAAAAAAGAATATGCCCTTTTTTCAGGTTATGAAATGTGGCACCCCACATATGGAGTAAATCAATATCCATTATTGATAATACAGGTTTATGCATCGAATGGCAAATTATAACACAAATGCTATATGTGATCAAAAGCAATGAAGTGTATGATACTGATCATGTTTTAAGAACCAGAATAGTGCCTTCTTGCATTTATTCTAACGAAGCTCATTTTACTTAGGTATTCAATTTCACGAACATGACTTCAATCATAAAGCTCTTTTTTTTCTCATAGTAATCTTGTGTTGTTATTCATCATTAAAACTTAAAACAGTATGAAAAAAATTCTTATAGCACTCAGTCTTGTTGGATGCATATATGCCTGCAGTAATAATTCAGGTAAACAGGATGAAAATAAAACTGATGGGCAGGAACAAACGACACAGCCTGCTGCTGATAATAGTAATCCTTCTTATGATCCTGAAAGAGGTGCCGGAAAATTTACAAATGTTGATGTAAAGCCGGAGCTTGATAAATCTATGGCAGAAGCCGGAACAAAAGTGTACGATGTAAAATGCTCCGGTTGTCACAAACTTACCGATGAAAAATTAGTGGGCCCTGGTTGGAAAGATGTTACCACCCGCCACAAACCTGAGTGGATCATGAATTTTATAACAAACCCTGATGAGATGTTAAGTAAAGATCCTAAAGCAATGGCACAACTTGAAATTTGCCTGGTGCGAATGCCTAATCAGAATTTAACTGACGACGAAGCAAGACATGTATATGAATATATGCGAAAGAACGACGGAGTAAAGTAAAAATAACAAATCAATTAAATCAGAACATATGAACTATTCAAAATTAATATTGTTTATCCTCTTATCAGGATCAGTATTACAAATAACATCCTGCAAACCCAAAGGTGCTAGTGCTGTAGTTAGTGCGGGTTCAGCAGAAAAAGCATACGTAGCTCCGGGCAAGTATGATGAATTTTACAACTTTGTTTCCGGAGGCTTTAGCGGACAAATGCCGGTATATGGATTACCAAGCGGACGTTTGCTGAGAGTGATTCCTGTTTTTTCAGTTGATCCGGAAAAAGGATATGGTTACAGCGAAGAAACAAAACCGATGTTGATGACTTCTCATGGATTTGTTCCCTGGGACGATCTGCATCACATTTCATTTTCGCAAACAAATGGTGAAATCGATGGACGCTGGACTTTTGGTAATGGTAACAACACTCCACGTGTAGCAAGGATTGATAACACAACTTTCCGCACAGTAGAGATCATTGAATTGCCTAACAGCGCAGGTAATCACTCCTCTCCATTTATTACAGAAAATTCTGAGTACATCGTTGCAGGTACACGTTTCAGCGTTCCTGTTGGTAACAATACCGATGTACCTATTTCATCTTACAAACAGAATTTTAAAGGAACCATCAGTTTTATCAGCATTGGTAAAGAAGGTGAGATGGATATTGCCTTTCAGCTTTTGCTGCCGGGTGTAAATTTTGATCTCAGCCATGCAGGTAAAGGACCAAGTCATGGATGGTTCTTCTTCAGTTGTTATAACAGTGAGCAGGCAAATACATTACTGGAAGTAAATGCTTCACAGCGTGATAAAGATTTTGTGATGGCTGTAAACTGGAAAAAAGCAGAAGAATATCTGAGAGCCGGTAAAGGTGTTAAGCAACAAGTACGGTATGCACATAATGTGTACAATGAAAAAACGCATACGGCAACACATGAAATCAGAACGGAAGTAACTGTTCTGGATCCTGCCATTTTAAAAGATATCTGCTATTTTATTCCATGTCCCAAATCACCACATGGGTGCGATGTAGATCCAACAGGTGAATATATTGTTGGCAGTGGTAAACTTGCTGCATTGATTCCTGTGTTTTCTTTTACCAAAATACAGCAAGCAATTGCCGATAAAGCCTATGATGGCGAGTATGGCGGCATCCCTGTTATTAAATACGAAGCTGCTTTATATGGTGAAGTAAAGAAACCGGGTCTTGGACCTTTGCATACAGAATTTGACGGGAAAGGATTTGCCTACACTTCTTTCTTTGTAAGCAGTGAAGTGGTGAAATGGAACATTAAAGATCTAAAAGTGGTTGACAGAGTGCCAACATATTATTCAGTTGGTCACTTATGTATTCCCGGTGGCGATACAAAAAAACCATTTGGTAAATACCTGATTGCGTATAACAAAATAACAAAAGACCGTTATCTGCCAACAGGGCCTGAGTTGGCACAAAGTGCTCAGTTGTTTGATATCAGTGGTGATAAGATGCAGTTAATTCTTGACTTTCCAACAATTGGTGAGCCACACTATGCAGGTGCAATACCGGCAGATCTCATCAAAAAGAAAAGTTTAAAAATTTATAAGATTGAAGAAAATGCAAACAAATATGTTTCAAAAGGCGAAAAGGAAACGAAGGTAGTACGTGAAGGAAATAAAGTGCATGTGTATGCAACCGCTATCCGCTCACATTTTTCCCCTGATAATATTGAAGGAGTTAAACTGGGAGATGAAGTTTATTTTCATGTTACTAACCTGGAGCAGGATTGGGATGTGCCACATGGCTTTGCAATAAAAGGAGCACTCAATGCTGAATTGTTAATTATGCCCGGCGAAACGCAAACGTTAAAGTGGGTTCCGGAAAAGGTGGGTGTATATCCGTTCTACTGTACCGATTTTTGCAGCGCTTTGCACCAGGAAATGTCAGGTTATATCCGTGTATCACCTGCAGGAAGTAATGTTCCGCTTACATTCAGTTTAGGTAAACAGGGAGCAGCAGCAGCCGATACAACAAAACCGGCAACCAAATAATAGTGAACACTTTATTATCACAAACAGCCCCGTGCTCCTGATGATGTGAGCCGGGACTGTTTGATATAAATCATATTAGTTGATCTTAATAAAACGTAATGAATACTCATCTATCACCCATGGCACGAATTGCCTCATTGATCTGTGCAGTTGGTTTAGCTATAGTCATTTTTGTTCCCATGTGGCGAATAGATTTAACGGCGCCGCAATATCCTGAAGGATTGGTTTTGAAAATTTATGCCGGTAAACTGGCAGGTGATGTTGATATCATTAACGGGTTGAATCATTATATTGGCATGCGTAAACTGGCAACAGACGACTTTATCGAGTTTACGATCCTTCCTTATATTATTGGTGCTTTTGCATTGTTTGGTTTTCTTACTGCCCTCGTTAACCGCAGATGGTTTTTTTATGTGTGGATGACATTATATATCATGTTTGGTGTTATTGCTATGTTCGATTTTTACAGGTGGGAGTATCATTATGGCCATAACCTTGATCCAACCGCAGCAATTGTTATTCCCGGCATGGCTTACCAACCCCCATTGATCGGGTATAAACAATTACTCAACTTTGGTGCTTATTCCTTTCCTGATGTTGGCGGTTATATTTTTATTATAGCTGGGCTCATTCTTATTACAGTTGGTTTTCTTGAATGGAAGAAAATAAGAGCACTCATGCAGCCTATCCATGCTGCAATTGGGTTATCGTTGATTTTTTTGTTGCAAAGTTGTTCGTTCTCACCAGAACCCATTGCTTATGGTAAAGATGCCTGCCATTTTTGTAAGATGGTGATCAGTGATCAACGCTTTGGTGCAGAACTTATCACACACAAGCACAAAATTTATAAGTTTGATGATGCACATTGTATCGTCTCGTTTTTAAAATCTGATTACCTCACTAAAGACCAGGTTGCTTCCATTTACCTTGTTGATTTTTCACAAAAAGAAAAACTAATCAGGGCAGAAGAAAGTTTTTTACTGAAGAGCGAAGCATTGCGAAGCCCTATGGGAGGTAATATTGCCGCTTTTGAAGCTGAGGACAGTATGACAAAATTTAATAAAGACCTGAACGGATCTGTCATTAAATGGAATGAAGTAATTCAGTAATGAAAAGATTATTCTTAATATTATTTCTTTTTTTTGTTTGTAGTGCCAATGCAAAAACCTGGCGTGTTGGTTCTTTGCAGCAAAATCATACTATTAAAGAAGCAATCAACAAAGCTTCTGCCGGGGATACCATTCTCATCTACCCCGGTTTGTATAAAGAGGGGCAGATTATTCTCACAAAAAAACTTTTTTTAAAAGGAATTAATTTTCCTGTTCTGGATGGAGAAAAAAAAGTGGAGATATTAACAATCCGCTGCGATGGTGCAGTTGTTGAGGGACTGTATTTTAGAAATTCAGGGCACAGCAGTTATAACGATATTGCTGCCATACGCATTGCAGACAGCCGTTCTGTTACAGTACGGAACAATAAAGTTGATTTCAGTTATTTTGGTATTTACTCTCAGCATGCAACTTCATGTACTATCAGCAATAATCTATTGAATTCTGATGCGAAAGATGAAATATCATCCGGCAACGGTATTCATTGCTGGAAAAGTGACAGTATGCAGATTGTGGGAAACGAGGTAACAGGTCATCGTGATGGAATTTATTTTGAATTTGTTACCAACTCTGTTATAAAAAATAATATCAGCCATGAGAATGTACGCTATGGTTTACATTTTATGTTTTCCAACAGCAATACCTATCTGTCAAATATCTTTCGTAATAATGGAGCTGGGGTAGCGGTCATGTATTCGAAAGGAATACGGATGTTTAAGAATACCTTTTCTGATAACTGGGGTTCTGCTGCTTATGGTATTTTAATGAAGGATATTACTGACAGTCATGTAGAGGGAAATCTTTTTATCAGGAATACGGTGGGTGTTATGATGGAAGGCAGTAACCGGGTTATGCTGATGAACAATATTTTTGAACGTAATGGTTGGGCCATGAAGATACAGGCCAGTTGTATGGATAACAGCATCATACAAAATAATTTCAAAGCCAACTCATTTGATATGGCAACCAATGGAGACCTGGTGCTGAATAAATTTGAAAAAAATTACTGGGATAAGTATGAAGGGTATGATCTCAACAGGAATGGAATTGGCGATGTGCCATATCATCCTGTAAGTATGTTTTCCATGATCAGCGAACGTAATTCATCCAGTATGATGCTGTTTCGCAGTTTCATAGTCGGCTTGCTGGATAAAGCAGAAAAAATGCTGCCGGTTATTACACCGGTTGATCTTAAAGATGATCAGCCATTAATGAAACCTTTTAAATTCTGAACGATGATCATTGCCAGTAACGTAACAAAAACATTCGGCAGGTTAAAAGCTTTGGATAATGTAAGTGTGCATTGTGCAAAGGGGCAAACTATTGCACTGATTGGGCCCAATGGCAGTGGAAAAACAACACTCATTAAATCAATATTAGGGATGGTTGTTCCCCACAGTGGCTTTATGACATTGGATCAGCATAATATTTTACATGACTGGAATTACCGCAAGCGCATTGGATATATGCCGCAGATAGGAAGATATCCTGAAAATATGAGTATTGCACAGGTCTATGCTATGATGAAAGATATTCGCAAATCTTCATCCACTGTAATTGATGAAGAACTGATTACTGGATTTGGTCTGAATGAATTGATGAATAAAAAGATGCGTACACTCAGCGGCGGTACACGCCAGAAAGTAAGCGCATCACTTGCCTTTTTATTTAATCCGGATGTATTGATTCTTGATGAACCTACTGCAGGGCTTGATCCTCTTGCTTCAGAAATACTGAAACAAAAAATTGTACAGGAAAAGGAAAAAGGAAAACTGATTCTTATCACCTCGCATGTGTTAAGTGAACTGGATGATGTGGTAAGCGAAATCATTTATATGCAGGAGGGAAAACTGCTGTTTCATAAATCACTTGTACAGTTGCAGGAAGATACCGGCGAAATAAAGCTGGCAAAAGCAATTGCTCAAATCATGAAATGAAGCAAATAAAAAACAGGAATTAAACAGATGAAATAATATTTATGCGTACAATTATTAAATATGTAGTGCTGGACCTGGTTAAGAACAAGATTATTCTTGTATACAGTTTTTTTCTGCTGGCGATGTCGCTTGGAATTTTCAGTATGGATGAAAATGCAACAAAGGGAATCATGAGTTTAATGAACCTGGTGCTGATTTTTATTCCATTGGTGAGCATTATTTTTTCAACTATTTATGTGTACAACTCATCTGAGTTTATTGAATTACTGGTAGCACAACCATTAAAACGGAAAACGCTGTGGTTGAGTATCTATACAGGTCTTTCAGTGTCATTGTCATTGGCTTTCCTTGTGGGAGTTGGAATTCCGGTTATATTATACGATGGTACGGCAACGGGATGGATATTAATTCTTTCAGGATTGTTTCAAACCATCATCTTCACAGGCATTGCATTACTGGCCTCGGTAAATACCAGGGATAAGGCGAAAGGGATTGGCATTTCTATTTTGCTGTGGTTCTTTTTTACATTGATCTATGATGCTATTGTATTATTGTTACTATTTCAGTTCAGTGAGTATCCACTGGAAAAACCCATGATTATACTAAGCATGTTGAACCCCGTTGATCTGTCACGAATATTAATATTATTGAAACTGGACATATCTGCACTGATGGGTTATACAGGAGCAGTGTTCAAAGATTTTTTTGGAAGTACCGCAGGTGTCATGATCTCGGCAATTGTATTATTGTTATGGTCAGTCTTACCCGTATGGGGGTCATTAAAAAAATTTCAACGCAAAGATTTATAAAACTCATGTTATGTTTACAGGAAATATCAAGGATCAGTTTCATTACGATAAGATTGGAAAAGCTGCTCTTTACAAGGACGAACGTTTTCATGTTTTGCTGCTCAACCTGCCGGAAGGAGAGGAGTTGAAGCCCCATGCTTCCAATACAGATGCTTTCTGCATTGTACAGAAAGGCGAAGCAGCGTTTAATTTGGAAGGAGTGCATTCTCTTTTAAAAAAGGGTGACCTCTTTTCTTTTAAAGCCAAACAACAACATTCATTAAAGGCATTGACTGATTTCAGTATGTTGATTGTTAAATAAATAACTTACTATGAAAAATGATATTGAAAACAGGGATGATATTATACTCCTGGTGAATACTTTCTATGATAAGGTAAAGCCAGATGAAACCATTGGCTATTTCTTTAACCGGATAGTGGATGTTGATTGGGAAAAACATTTGCCTGTGATGTATGATTTCTGGGAAAATATTATTTTTCATGTGGGTGGTTATACAGGAAACCCCATGAAGCATCACCTAAATCTTCATCAAAAATCACCAATAAAAAAGGAGCACTTCAACAGATGGATAGAATTGTTTAATGAAACCGTTGATGAACTGTTTGAAGGTGAAAAGGCTGAACAGACCAAGTTACGAGCGTTATCAATTGCTACAGTAATGCAAATCAATATTGCTCAGTTACCCAACCCGGACCCTGTTTATTGATAAATAATTCAGGCATACAAAAGGCATCGGTAACGATGCCTCTTTAATTTGAAGTAATCAGTTAATATTATTTTGCCGGGGCTAACAACACTGCATCAATAACATGTATGATGCCGTTTGTTGCAGGAATGGAGGCAATTACATTTGCGCCATTAACTGTAATCTTACCATCCTTATTTCCGATCGTTACATTTTCACCGCTGGCCATGCCATACAGCATTCCATTACCCAGCAAATCATCTTTTAATACACCTACATAAACATGGTATTCAAGAATTGCACGGAGTTTGTCTTTATTCTCCGGTTTTAATAAATCTTCTAATACAGCTTTTGGTAATTGATCAAAAGCAGCATTGGTTGGAGCAAAAACAGTAAAGGGGCCTGCATTGCTGAGAACATCAACATAAGAAGCAGCTTTTAATGCAGCCACCAAAGTGCTGTGATCTTTGCTGCCCACTGCAATTTTTACAATATCTTTTCCGGATTCATCGTCCTGTACAGCAGATTGTCCGGCAGATGCCGGTAGTTCTGTTGCAGTATTACCTGACTCATCATTGGCAGAGTTACAAGCAAAAAATGAGAATAAAAAAGCAGCTGTTATAATTACTAAGTACTTCATATACATTCTTTTTATTTAAATTAATAGTGGTTATATCAATAACGAATGTAGTACCCTGTTGTAGAAATATATATGATTGAAATCATGTTTGTAGGGAATTTCAAACAGGAATTTTTTTAAAAGAACCCGTTCCTACACGGGAAGCAGATCATCATTTAATTGAACAAGTGCTGATCAATCTTGTGCTCAATGCAATTGAAGCGGTAAGGGATAAAACTGAACCAAAGTTTACTTTAACAGCGGTATCATCGCCCAATAG
>JBKJNM010000121.1:0-10031 GCA_046593655.1 Lacibacter sp.
CTCCGGGGTTTTCGTCGGTAGGTTAAAATAAATTGATCGGTTTATTCAAAACCCCGGAGGGTTTAGCTGGATTGGAATTTATTTAAGATATTGTTTCATATCACGCTCGGCATCACGGTTCTTAATGGTTTCCCGTTTATCGTGAAGTTTTTTTCCTTTGCCTAAGCCAATTTCCATTTTTGCCAGATTCTTTTCTGTAAAGAAAATACGCAAGGGGATAACGGTGTAGCCTTTTTCCTTAATCTTGTTTTCCCACTTCCTGATTTCTTTTTTATTGAGCAGTAATTTACGATCATGAACTGCCATGTGATTATTGGTTGTGCCGAATTTATATTCAGCTATGTGCAAGCCTTTGATCCAAAGTTCATGTTGATCAAAAAAACAATAGGAATCGCTGAAGCTCACTTTTCCTTCACGGATCGATTTTACTTCCGTTCCGGCCAATACCATCCCTGCTACCAACTTATCTTCAAAGTAGTATTCATGAAAGGCCGAGCGGTTTTTTGATTCCATTTGTATAAAATAAAAAGCAATCAATACAAGCTGATCAACTTCTATTGATTGCAAATATATAATCGAAACATCAGTTCTTAAATAAGCCGAACAATACGCCTAGCTTTTGTTTTAAATTTTTTCTGTCGATGATGAGGTCGAGAAATCCATGATCCAGTAAAAATTCACTTCGCTGAAAACCTTCCGGCAAATCTTTCTTAATGGTTTCTTTAATTACACGGGGTCCGGCAAAACCAATCAGGGCGCCGGGTTCCCCAATATTCAAATCGCCCAACATACCAAACGATGCGGTTACACCTCCAAAAGTAGGATCAGTTAATAAGGTGATATAAGGTAGTTTAGCATCACTCAATTGTGAAAGCTTGCCGGATATTTTTGCCAGTTGCATTAATGAAAATGCACTCTCCATCATGCGTGCTCCGCCACTTTTGCAAATCATGAGCATAGGCATTTTGTTTTCAATGCAATAATCAACGGCACGTGAAATTTTTTCTCCCATCACACTACCCAATGATCCGCCAATAAAATCAAAATCCATACAACAAATCACAGCATCATACTCTTCAACTTTGCCAACCGCTATACGAATAGAATCATGCAAATCTGTTTTTTTCCAGATATCCTCCAACCGTTTCTGGTAAGGTTTCAGATCTGTAAAGCCGAGATAATCTTTGGAGCGGATGTTGTCAAACAGTTCAGTGTATTCATCGCCATCAAATAAAAGATCATAATATTCTGAGCTGCCGATGCGGTGATGATAATTGCACTTGGGGCAAACATAGTTGTTATCGCTGAGTTCCTGTGAAGTGCAGGTGTATTTGCATTCAGGACACTTCGTCCACAAACCTTCTTTGATTTCTTTTTTTTCTGAAGTTGTAGTAAGGATTCCTTTCTGCACCCGTTTAAACCATGATGAACGCTGCGCATCTTCAATTGGGAGTTCATCACCTGTAAGGTTTTTCTCAATATCCTCTTCTTTTTTTGCCATCGTTATCTGTTTTTGAAGCCAATTAAAAGTAGAAACAATTATGCATTCCTGTTCAGGCAGTTGAGATCATCAAAAGCAACTTCTAAACGTTTGCTGAAAGATTCCTCCGCTTTACGCAACCATACCCTGGGATCATATTGTTTTTTATTTGGGCTGTCAGGACCTTCAGGATTTCCTAATTGTCCCTGCAGATAAGCTTCATTCTTTTTATAATTGTTGAGAATACCTTCCCAGAACGCCCATTGCAAATCGGTATCAATATTCATTTTAATTGCACCATAGCCAATTGCTTCACGAATCTGGTGCTGCGGAGAACCGCTGCCACCGTGGAATACAAAGAACACTGGTTTAGGACCTGTCTTTAATTCTTTTTCAATATACACCTGGCTGTTATGCAAAATGATTGGTGTTAACTGTACGTTGCCTGATTTATATACACCATGTACATTCCCAAATGCAGCAGCAACTGTAAATAGTTTTCCTACTTTGCTTAACTCAGTATATGAATAAGCAACATGTTCAGGTTGTGTGTACAATTTATCATTTTCAACATCGCTGTTATCAACACCATCTTCTTCTCCACCGGTAACACCTAATTCAATTTCAATAGCCATGCCTAATGGCGCCATGCGTTTATAAAATTCAACTGAAGTATGAATGTTTTCTTCTAAAGGTTCTTCACTGAGATCAAGCATGTGCGAGCTGAAAAGAGGTTGCCCTTTTTCTTTTTTAAACTCAACACCTGCATCAATTAAACTACTGATCCATGGTAACCATTTTTTTGAAGCGTGATCGGTATGTAATACAACAGGTACACCATAATATTTTGCTACATTATGAATATGCAATGCACCTGAAATAGCACCACTGATATTACCCTGCAACTTGTCGTTGGGCATTCCTTTGCCGGCAATGAATTGGGCGCCTCCATTTGAGAATTGAATAATTACGGGAGAATTTACTTTAGCTGCTGTTTCCAAAACAGCATTTATGGTATTGGTACCAATTGTATTTACTGCTGGAAGCGCAAACTGATTGTCTTTAGCATCGTTCAATAATGCTTCCAGTTCTTCGCCAAAAAGTACACCGGGTTTGTATTTACTCATTGTTGTATATTAAAAATTACAGATAAGGGTTCGAGTTCCCTTTTCTAAGGCCGCTAAGATAGTTAAATACTTATTAGGTGCTTTAAGCCGTTAATTTTAATCGGTTGATAATAACACTCATTAGTAAAAGCTAAGTACCATCAACCCGGGTTCCAATTCTTTTATTTGCCGGGCTTTAGCAGCTACCTTACCGCTGAGAAACCCTTCTTTTTCCTGCTGCGATTCATAGTAAAAAAAGTAATAGCGGATTTGATGCTGATCTAAATCAGCAATTAATTCTTCAGTTGAAAAAGTGGGCTTTATAACTGTATAGTAGGAATTGTTGCTGAGATATGCAATCAGTATACTTTCACCTTGTTTTTTGTTCGCCGTAAAGGATCCTTGAATAGATTGATTTTTTACTGTTTCGGCTGTTTTATAAATATCCCGGTTAACAAACAGGTTGTCCTTTAAACCATTCACTGGTTCCAATAAAAAGCTGCCGAAAAAAATAAGCCATACAATTTCTTTCTGCCAGTTATACACTTTTAAGGTAGATAAGAGTTTTGACAAGAGCATGCTGCCTGCAATGAGGAGTAAAAAAGTTAACGCCCAGATAAATCTTGTTTCCATATGAAATACCAAGTACCCAACAGATAAAGAAAAAACCGAAATCAACAGAAAAAGCCAAAACTGACTTTTCTCTTTTATATAAAAAATGCAAGAGACGAATAAAATACCTGAACTTAAAAATGAAAGATCATGTATACATTTCAACCACTGCTGTATATTAAATAAAATGATTCTTATTTGATGTAGAACCAAGGCTGATAGTTGAATGTTTTTGAAGTTGAGTTTTTCAATTTTCCAGGGATCTTCCCAAATAGCAGGCGAGCCTTTATAAGGTGGGGCAATTAAGAGAGGACCTGATAAATCTCTAACTTTTATATCCCAGTAACCAAAATTATTTTTCCCATGTGCAATCATCCACTCACCATATTTCCAATGAAGTAAATAGATCCAGGGAAATGAAATGATAAAAAAAACAAAGAGTCCGGCAATAATATAATAGAACTTTTTAATCCCGTTTGGATTAAAGCATAAATGAAGCAGAATAAAGTATAAAATAAAAAAAGGGAAAGCATATGATTTTGCAAAAAAGGCAAGCGCCCCAATTGCACCTGCAATCATATTCATGTATACACTGGAATAAAAACCTTTCTGCATAACCAGGTTAAAAAGCAGGAGCAATAAAAATACCAGCAACAAATCTGCTGCAAGTTCATAAAAAGTAAAGTGCAAGAATATAACAATAGAAGTAAACAGGATAGAAGCCTTCAGACGGTCAGTCAATTCAATTTTATGTAAGAGAAGATGCAACGCATACAATGACCCCATTGCAATCAATCCATTTGAATATTTAAAAGCATCTTCAGGAAGCAAGCCCATTTTGATGAAGGGCAAAATAATCCATGAATGCAGTGGCGGCCAATATCCATTAATGGCCAATTGATAATTCCCGGCAATATATTGTTTTGCAGCTCCTATATATCCAATGGCATCTACATCAAAAACATATCTGTAAAAGGGCAAACAGAAAATAAACAAAAGAATATAAACGCCAATTGAAAGAAAGAGCCTGTTATCAATAATTCTATTCATCATTTAAAAATAAGCTTTCTCGCAGCTTTCTGAAATAGTTTGCTGAATGCAGTAACCTGCTTCCATACCAGCTGAACATTTCACCATTAACAATTTTTAGTAGCGGTAAGGGTTGTACGTTATTTTGAGACCAGCACGTTCTTATCTCCATCAAATGCTTTTCTTTAAATGGAAAGGGCTCTGAAGAGAACAGAATCAGATCAGCACCCGCTACTGCTAACTCTTCCAAAGAAATTTGGGGATAGCGGTTTCTATTGTCAAATACATTTTCAAAACCAGCTAATCTCAGCATGTCATTAATAAAAGTATCAGCACCAATTGTCATATAAGGATTTCGCCAGATCAGATAAGCTACTTTTATAATTGGCCTTGCTGTTGTTTGTAAATTTGAAAATTCATTTTTTATTGACTCTATCAGTAAACTTGCTTTTGAGCTGGTATTTGTGAGCTTCCCAATTTTATCTATCATATAATAAGACTCAGCCAACGTGCTGATATCGCTACAATAAACCGGGCAAAACTGTTCAATTGCATCAACCTGCTCTTTTACATTTTCTTCTTTATTGGCTATGACCAGGTCGGGCAAAAGTGATTGGATCAAAGGGAGGTTCAATTGCTTGGTTCCACCAATCCGTTGTTTTGATTTGAACCAATGACCGGGATAAATGCAAAATTTTGTAATGCCAATTACCTCTTCATCAAGTCCAAGATCAAACAGCAATTCAGTTTGAGAAGGTACTAAACTAATAATCCGACGGGGTGGAGCTATCATAAAACAAATTTGCCTGTTTTTTCAAACAGGCAAATTAAAAAATTCAGCGGTTCCTTGGTATTGACGGTTTTTCTTTAATACAAATTATTAACTCTAAGGATTTTGGAACCGAGATGATCTTTTTTCAATATATCTTTCTTTTAGATTGATAAAAAGAAAAAAGACCTGGATTTTCAGAGGATAAACAACTTGGATTTCGTTAGTTTTCTTAGGATCCAGATCTTTCTGTAAGCCTTTTTTGGTCTCTTGGTTTCCGTTACAGAAAATTCTGATTCGGTTGGCTTTGTTTTCGGTTTTTCTTCAGG
This sequence comes from Lacibacter sp., assembly GCA_046593655.1. GTDB lineage: Bacteria > Bacteroidota > Bacteroidia > Chitinophagales > Chitinophagaceae > Lacibacter. The sequence continues at coordinate 5,326 of JBKJNM010000121.1, forward strand.
ATGTTAGGATAGGTTCTTCAATTGGTTAGGACATTTGGATTTTTGTTGGTTCTTCTTTGGTTCTTCTTTCAGACTTGGATTTGGTTCTTCACTTGTTAGGACATTTGGATTTCAACTTTGGTTCTTCGTTAGGCATTGGTTCGGTTCTTTCATTCAGTTAGTACTTTGGATTTTAAGACGGTTTTTAGTTCTCTTTTAGGTTATTGGATTAAAACTATTTTAAAAAAAAGGAAGCTGACTGATATTGGATTTCTTTTTTTGGTTTTTTAATGGAATTGGATAGGTCAACTAAGTGTTTTTCGTATTTCAGCGTTAATATTGTTTCAATCAAACTTCCTACACAAAAGTATGTTGAGCAGCAACACCCAACAAGAGCGTTAATTCTCTATTTTAAATGATCGGTAATTACCCCACAAAACGTAGAACTACGTGACTTCGGTAAGTGTTCTTACCTATTCAGCAACCATTTCCCTCAGTAAAAGATCATTTTAAATTTATACATTCATTTGCAATAAGATTTAAATAAGAAAAGCCGCAACAAATTATTGCGGCTTAAAAAATATTTTAAGGCTTCTTATTTTGTAAGTGATTGTATAATGTCATACTTCGTTACAATATGAAGATTACCTGCTTCATCTTTACTTAATACAGCACCATTTTCTCTTGTTATGAGTGTACTTAAACGTTCAATAGGAGTATCATAAGCAACAAGTGGCAGCGCCGGCTCCATTACTGCTTCTACACTTGCATGTTTTATCTCCGGATTAGAAAAAACTTTTGCAAATAACCCGTTTTCTGAAATAGAACCTACAACACCGTTTCCGTTGATGACAGGTATTTGTTCTATATCATATTTCTTCATTAATTCAACAGCTTCAGCTACCGTATGTGTTGGTTCAATGCTGATGAGTCGATTATGTGAACGGGATGAAACCAGATCTTTGAATGTTTTCACATCAAGAAAGCCTCTTTCCATCATCCATTGATCATTATATATCTTTCCTACATAACGGCTGCCATGGTCATGAAAAATACAAACCACCAGATCGTCTTTTTTTAAACGATCTTTTAATTGCAATAAACCCTGGATACAACTGCCTGCACTATAACCGCAAAACAAACCTTCTTCTTTTGCAAGCTTGCGTGCCATGATTGCTCCATCTTTATCTGTTACTTGTTCAAAATGGTCAATTACACTCATATCATAATTCTTTGGTACAAAATCTTCACCAAAGCCTTCACTGATATAGGGATGCACTTCATTCATATCAATTTCACCGGTGCGGAAATATTTGGTTAACAATGAACCATATACATCAATGGCCCAAATCTGTATGTTCGGATTTTTTTCTTTTAAGTATTGGGCTGCACCGGTTATTGTACCACCTGTACCCGCTGTGCAAACAAGATGGGTGATCTTGCCATCTGTTTGTTTCCATATCTCCGGCCCTGTTGTTTCATAATGGGCCAACCTGTTAGCAAGATTATCATACTGATTCATATGATAAGAGTTGGGAACTTCTTTCGCCAATCTTGCAGCTACACTATAATAACTCATCGGATCATCCGGCAAAACATTGGTGGGGCACACAATTACTTCGGCGCCAACTGCTTTGAGAATATCTGCTTTTTCTTTTGATTGTTTATCAGTAGTTACAAAAATGCATTTATATCCTTTTACTACTGCGGCTAATGCAAGTCCCATACCTGTGTTGCCGCTGGTGCCTTCAATAATAGTTCCGCCGGGTTTTAGTTTGCCTTCCTTTTCAGCTACTTCAATCATCTTTAAAGCCATGCGGTCTTTGATGGAATTACCGGGATTGAAATAATCAACTTTGGCCACTACTTGGCAGGGAAAGTTTTTGGTTACCTTATTTAAGCGAATCAAAGGCGTGTTGCCAATGGTTTCTAGTATATTGTTTTTGATATCCATATTTGTTGTCCGGTTTTTCCGGGATGCAACAAAGTTACGATTTGTAAAGCAGAGATACTTTCAGGGATGATTCAATAACTATAACTTATTAATACATTCAATTTTCAACAGATGATCTTTTCTTTCGGCGCAGGTAATTATCCAGTAACATCAATCCCAATACCACATTCACCATCAGGATAATATTGATCCAAGTACTGCTCATGAGTTTACTAAAATTCAATTGCCCGGGATTTAATTTATTCAGATTGAATGGGAGAGGTGAAGCTCCGCTTGTTGATACCCATTCGACTGTTGAAAAAGTATATACAAGAACCCCTGTAATAGTTAAAATAAAAAAAGCAGCAATACTCCGGATGATATTTTTGTTGATATATTTTACTGTTGCTTTGGCTGGTTGCAAACCAACGATCTGTTCCATTACATTTTTGCTGAAACGCATGGAAGGTTGCTCCAATTCCAGATCTGTTTTGAGCACCTGGTTCACTTCAAGTAATTCTTTGTATTTATTCCGCCATACAGCGTCGGTAACGATCATACTTTCCACAAATGAAACTTCCTCTTGATTGGCTCTGCCATCAATATAGTTCCATAATTGTAAATCCATTTGCTCCTGATTCATACAACAGATTTTAAGATTGAATATATTCTTCTACTTCTACTGCAAAATATTGCTGCATCTTTTCTTTTAATCGTTGCCTTGCACGATGCAGTTTTACTTTGGCATTATTGGGTTCAATACCCATGATCAACCCAATTTCCTCCAGGGATTGTTCGCCTTTATAAAATAAGGTCAGCACTTTTGCATCATTCGGGTTTAAAAGCGCAATGGCATCATTCACCAGTTGAATCTTTGATTTTTCTTCAACGATATTGGCCCGCATACCCGAGTCTACACGATCGGCCACTTCAAACACGGAATTATGATCTAATGAATGAATCGTCAATTTCTTTTTTCTCAGGAAGGTTAAACACAACGAACTTACAATGGTATACAACCAGGTGCTGAATTTAGCATCGCCACGGAAATCACTCAAACAACGGTAAGCTTTTATAAATGCACTTTGAGCCAGTTCTTCGGCATCTTCTCTGTTCCTGGTATAACGATAAGCCATCGTAAATACAAAAGACTGGTACCGGGTAACCAGTACCTCGTACGCCTTTTGTTCACCCTGTAAAACCCGGGTAATTACTTCTTTATCCGATGGACCAATATGCATATCTCCCAGTTTAGACGCTGTCGTTTCAAGACAGGTTACATTACCTGATATAAAGGTGTAAAAAAATATCTGGCTCACAATTGAAAAAAATGATCATTTGCTGTAACCGAACCATTTCTGCCGTTGTCATAGATGCAGAATACATTTTAAAACATTAAAACCTCATTTATGAACGGAGAATTTTTAATAGCAATATTGGTACCTCTTGGTGGTATGGCTTTGCTCTTTGGTCTCTTTTATTTACGCAACCGTGAAAACATGTCAATGATAGAAAAAGGAATGAACCCCAAAGAATTTGCCACCCGCCCTGCCCCTTATCGCAATCTCAAGTGGGGATTGTTGCTGGTGGGTGCTGGCTTGGGATTGTTCTTTGCTTATATCATGCACAATTATGTATTACATATTAATGATGATAACCCTGTGATGTATTTCTCCCTGTTAGGCATTTTCGGCGGTTTGGGGCTAATCACTTCTTATTGGATAGAGAAAAAGCAAACGCTGGATAAAGAATAAACAGTACCATATCAACCATCAACCTTATTACAACAAAATGGCATCAGTAAACGATGCCATTTATATATTGTTAAAGTTTTTATTTTCGAATTTCTTCTAATGCTTTTTTGATCAGCGGATCATTAAGGTTTTTCATTCGCACATAGCCTTCATTATGCCAGAGCTGCCTGCTAAGCATGGACAGAAAATATTGTTCAATCAGTTGTTGTTGTTTTACAGGAAGGGTTTCTATATGAATAGAATCCTTCAAAGCTTTTGTTTTCAAAAATTGCCAGTTTGCAGGGTCAGACGCAATTATTTTATTTAATTCATCCGGGCTTTTCAATTTCAACAAGCTGTTTTTATTTTGAAGAAAATAGTAGTATGCTATATTACCAATCGTTTCCCTGTATAAATGCTTTTTTTCTTTTGGTAAAAGATCCGATGAATCTACGGGTACATATAGATCTGGTGAAATACCTCCGCCGCCATAAACCGGCTTACCGCTTTTTGTTTTATATTTTTTTCCGTTATGTGCAGATGAGTCGCCATGAAATAATTCACCATTTGAATAACGTTCCGTTATTTCTTTTTTATAAGTATCATTGTTGCCCCTTATATAGGGCTTTTGAATACTTCTACCGATAGGAGTGTAATACCGGGAAACCGTTAAGCGGATGGCGCTGCCATCACTTAAATTAAATTGTTCCTGTACCAATCCTTTACCAAAAGAACGGCGGCCAATAATTATTGCCCTGTCCCAATCCTGTAAAGCACCTGCCAATACTTCACTTGCAGATGCAGAACCTTCGTCAATCAACAGGATCAGTTTGCCTTCTTCAAACAAACCCGGCCTGCGAGCCAAATAATCCTGACGGGGATATGATTTACCTAAAGTATAAACGATTTCTTTGCTGCCACTTAAAAACTCATCAGCAATCTGCACAGCATCATCCAGCATTCCTCCACCATTTCCACGTAAATCAAGGATCAACTTTTTCATCCCTTCTTTTTGCAAACGCTCCATGTTTTGCATGAACTCTTCATAGGTTGTACTTGAA
>JBKJNM010000040.1:0-12028 GCA_046593655.1 Lacibacter sp.
GTCCTTTTTAAGTTTCGTTACTTTTTTTACATGCAGTTTCTCATGCAAAAAATAATGCATCACCGCCCTGCTTTTTTTTAATACGACTCTTAATTGATGCAGGGCTTCTTCATTACCCGATTGTGCATAAACAGAAAGGTAATGAACTGCAAGCTCCATTTGCTTTTCAGCATATTCCTTTAACAAGTTCATACTTGAAAGTTACCGTTTATGGAAGAGTAAAAATGTTAAGCTTTTTAATTCCCTGAATCATTATTTTTGATAGATGAAGGTGAGCGGTTTTACATTTGTTCGCAACGCTGTTAAATACGATTATCCCATTGTTGAATCCATCCAATCCATTCTGCCACTGGTAGATGAATATATTGTATGCGTGGGCAAGAGTGAGGATGCAACTTTATCGTTGATCGAATCCATTGCCTCACCAAAAATCAAGATCATTCATTCTGTTTGGGACGATAATCTGAGGGAGGGCGGAAAAGTGTTAGCGGTAGAAACGGACAAAGCGAAAGCTGCCGTTGCTTCCGACAGTGACTGGCTTTTTTATTTACAGGGCGATGAGCTGGTACATGAAAAAGATCTGCCTGTTATTAAAAAGGCCATGTTGCAATATCAGCATGATAAAGATGTGGAGGGTCTTCTTTTCAACTACATTCATTTTTACGGCAGTTACAACTACATTGGCGATAGCAGGCGCTGGTATAAAAATGAAATAAGAGTTATACGCAATAATCAAAACATTCACAGTTGGAAGGATGCCCAGGGTTTTAGAAAAGAAAGTGTAAAACTGAAAGTAAAATTAATTGATGCACACATCTATCATTATGGCTGGGTGAAAACACCACAACAGCAGAATGACAAACAAAAAAACTTTGGAAAGCTTTGGAGAACCGATGAAGAAATTGCTGCTCACAAAGCATGGCTCGAATCATTACAGAATGGATTCGACTATAATCATCATGTTGATTCACTCAGTTTATTCAACGGTACACACCCACAGGTAATGCAGGAACGTATTTCAAAAGCCGATTGGCATTTTGAATTTGATGTAACCAAAAAGAAGTTCAGGGATATAAAAAAGCAATGGCTTTACTATATTGAAAAAACAACAGGGAAGCGGCTATTTGAATACAGGAATTATAAAAAAGTTTAATTTAAACCCAATACCCTTCTTACTCCCTCTTCCAATTTTACAGGAACAAATCCTAACTCTTTTACCGCTTTTGTAATAATAAAACCGGTCTTTGCAGGCCTTTTGGCGGGTTCTTTAAAACTGTCAGCTGTTACACGCTCAATAATCGATGGGTTAATGTTTAATAAACCAGCTACCAGTAATGCCAATTGATATGGCGTGCACATTTCTCTTCCTGAAATATGATAATAACCCTTTGCATGTTTCATCAACACCAGTATAATTCCCTTGGCAAGATCTTCTACAAAAGTGGGGGTGCGAAACTGATCATCGACTACCTGTATTTTTTCTCCTGCAAGTAACTTTTCTTTTACCCATTGAATAAAATTCGGTCTGCCTCCCGGTACCTTGCCACCATAAACTAGCACCGTTCTTACAATAGCCCAATGCAAACCACTGAGCTCTACCATTTCTTCTGCCAATAATTTGCTTTCGCCATAATCATTGATGGGATTAGGTATTGCATGCTCATCATAAGGTCCTTCTTTTCCATCAAACACAAAATCAGTACTTATAAAAATAAAATAGGATTTTGCTTTTTGCGCAGCCCTGATCATTGTTCTCGTAGCGCCCACATTTGTTTTCCAACAATTGGTTTTATCTGTGGCACATTCATTTGGTTGTGTTACAGCTGCCATATGTATAATGATATGGGGAGAAATTTTTTCAACCAGCGCCTGTGATCTTTTGAAATCAGTAAGATCGAGCTGATGATAAGTAACGCCATTGCCCTGCCCGTAAGGCAACCGGCTCGGCCCTTTGCCACTGGCATGGATCACAAACTTACCCTCATCCACCAAGCGGCGGATAAGGTGCTGTCCCAGCAATCCGTTTGCTCCCGTCACAAACACTTTCATACGATGAATATAATCTTTTCAGTTAAAAAATTTCCCTCGGTTTCCTAACAAATCAATTGAGGGAAGCATCGTTCCTATTCATTCGCCACCAATTCATGAACTGAAGTTTTATCAATTAAAGATAAAAGTAGCCGACGCAAACGTTTGAAAGATAATGACGAACAATCGTTATCATGCCATTTCCTTATTTTTGAGCCCAACAAAACAACAGTTTTGGAAAACGATGACGCTTACAATGTGAAAAGCAAAAACTTTTCTAATTGAATGACAATGAATAACAAAGTTTCAAAGATTGGAGTTCTTACTTCGGGTGGTGATGCGCCAGGAATGAATGCAGCTATCAGGGCCGTGGTTCGTACTGGACTTTATCATAACCTGGAGGTGTTTGGAATCATGCGTGGTTACCAAGGCATGGTTGATGATGATATTGTGCCCATGCACAGCAGAAGTGTAGCTAATATTATTCAGCGTGGTGGCACCATTTTAAAAACGGCCAGGTGTAAAGAATTTTTTGAACCTGAAGGACGTAAAAAAGCTTATGTTAATCTAAAGAAGCACGGTATTGACGGGTTGGTGATTATTGGAGGCGATGGTAGCTTTCGTGGGGCACAGAAATTCTCCAACGAATTTGATATTCCCTGCATCGGTTTACCAGGCACCATTGATAAAGATATTGCCGGTTCTGATTTTACCATCGGTTTTGATACAGCGGTTAATACGGCTGTAGAAGCGATTGATAAAATCCGTGATACCGCCGATGCACACGACCGCTTATTCATCATAGAAGTAATGGGCCGTGATGCCGGATATATTGCCTTGCACAGCGGTATAGCTACGGGTGCTGAACATATTCTTATTCCTGAAACAAAAACAGATTTTGAAACGGTTGTTGATTCACTGGAAGAAAAAGAACGCCGCAAAAAATTAGTGAATATGATTGTGGTAGCCGAAGGAGATGATACTGGTGGTGCGAATGAAGTGGCAGCTATCATCAAAAAAAGAATGCCGCATCTCGATACAAGAGTTTGTATCCTTGGGCATATTCAACGTGGCGGTTCACCAACTTGTATTGATCGTGTTATTGCCAGCAGGCTTGGTTATGCAGCAGTTGATGCATTGATTGAAGGCAGACATAATACAATGATTGGTATTCTTAATAATAAACTACATTTTACTCCCCTTGATAAAGCTGTAAAGGCAAAACAACGGGTAAGTGATGAATGGATGAAAATTGTAAAGATCCTGGCGAGTTAAATGAAATAATTTGCCGATCAACAATGCGAAATGCAAACCATTTTCAAATTTTAAATTAACTAATTCTCAAATTTCTCTCGTCATGTCAAAAAGTGTTGCAAAGTATTTACATACAGATATGGATAAAGAAGCCGGTGTAAGACACATGAGCCATCGTACAAAAATTGTTGCAACAGTGGGACCTGCCTGCGATACGTACGATAAATTACTGGAACTGGTGAGAGCCGGGGTGAATGTTTTTCGTTTAAATTTTTCACACGGCGGTCATGAAGACAAAGCACAGATCATTGAACATATCCGTGCAATCAACAAAAATGAACCATACAATATTGCGATATTGGGCGATTTACAAGGCCCGAAATTGAGAGTTGGTGAAATGGAAAACGGCGGCATTGATGTGGTGGAAGGCGATATCCTCACCTTTACAAATGAAAAACTGGTTGGTACAAAAGAACGCATCTATGTGTCCTATCCCAGCCTGCATAAAGATGTTAAACCGGGAAATATTATTTTAATTGATGATGGCAAGCTTGAAGTACGTGTATTAACTATTACCCGTGAAAATGATGTGCAGGTGATTGTTACATTAGGTGGAAAGCTTTCTTCTAAAAAAGGAATTAACCTGCCCGATACAAAAATTTCCTTACCTGCTCTTACGGATAAAGATCTGCTGGATCTTGATTTTATCATTGATCAGCAGTTAGATTGGGTAGCCCTTTCATTTGTGCGTAATGTAAATGACATCATCATCCTGCGTAACAAATTAGATGAGCGCAAAAGTAAAAGCAAGATCATTGCAAAAATTGAAAAGCCTGAAGCAGTTGCCAACATCAGAGATATTATTATTGAAAGTGATGGCATCATGGTTGCCCGTGGAGATCTTGGTGTGGAACTTCCGATTGAAAAAGTGCCCTTGATTCAAAAAGACATTATTAAAAAATGCATCCATCGTGCCAAACCCGTTATTGTAGCTACACAAATGATGGAAAGTATGATTGAACGTGTTAAACCTAACAGAAGTGAAATCACCGATGTTGCAAACGCTGTATTGGAAGGTGCTGATGCTGTAATGCTGAGCGGAGAAACAGCAACAGGTAATCACCCTGCGCTGGTGGTAGAAACCATGTGTAAGATCATTGAAGAAGTAGAAACAAGTTCTTACTACCGTTATGATCGTGAAGAAGATCTGAAACCACAACCCCACTCTCCTTCTTTCCTGAGTGATGCCATTTGTTACAATGCCTGCGAAATTGCAAAAGATATTAAAGCAACAGCTTTGATTGGTATGACACAAAGCGGATACACAGGTTTTATGCTCAGCAGTTTTAGACCAAAAGCACCTTTATATATTTTTACAAAGGAGCGTACATTGGTAAACCAGTTGAGTTTAAGCTGGGGTGTCAGGGCATTTTATTATTCTGAAGAGATTAGTGTTGATGGTATCATTAAAGACCAGATCAATATTTTAAAAGAACGTGGTTTTGTAAAAACAGGAGAGATTGTGGTAAACACGGGAAGTACACCTGTGCATCTCCATTTACCAACAAACCTGATCAAGCTTACAACCGTTGAATAATCATTTGTTGAAATAAAATTGATAACGCCCCGTAAACCGGGGCGTTTTTCTTTGCCGATTTTGTATTTTCATTGCTCATGCAGGAAATTCAATACATATCATTCAGTGAAACGGCTGTATTGCTTTCCTTCGGCAATACAATCAATGATGCTGATCATGAAAAACTGATGCAGGTAAAAAAAATCATTGAACATAATCCTTTCAAAGGGTTTATTGAAACAGTACCAGCTTATAATTCTCTTGCCATTTATTACAATCCTCTTACTGTTGAAAAGCAGCATAAAACAATTGCAGCTTCTGTTATTGAACAGGTAAAAATAATGCTGCAAACAGCACATCCATCAATCAATGAATCAAATTCATCTTCAATCGTCAGCATTCCGGTTTGTTATGATGAAGAATATGGCATTGATCTGCAGGAACTATCTGCACATTTACAGCTTTCAGTTGATGAAATCATTCAACTGCATACAAATAAGATCTATAAAATATTCATGATCGGTTTTACTCCCGGTTTTCCTTATATGGGAACCGTGGATGAAAAACTTTTTACAAAAAGAAAAGCACAACCAAGGGTACAGGTGCCTGCAGGTTCTGTTGCTATAGCCGGTAATCAAACAGGCATTTATCCATTAGCAACACCGGGTGGCTGGAATATTATTGGCAGAACAAGTGTAAAAATATTTGATCAGCAAAAAGAACATCCATTTCTATTAAAAGCAGGTGACCAGGTTCAATTTACATTGATAACAAAAAAAGAATTTGAAGCACTCATTGGCAAACAAATAAAAAAATGACAGGATCGGTCATTCATATTGAACAAGCAGGCTTTTTAACCACACTGCAGGATGCAGGCAGGGAGGGCTTTCTGCAGCTTGGTGTGAGCAAAGGCGGAGCAATGGATCAGCAGTCAGCGGCATTGGCGAATATTCTAATTGGCAATAATGAAACCGAAGCCGTATTGGAGATCACACAATCACCGCATCGTTTTCATTTTTTAAAAGATACCGTTGTTGCATTTACAGGAGGCGGTTTGCAACCTCAATTGCATCACAAGCCAATTCATTTATATCAACCTGTTTTTATTCCATCTGATTCTGTTGTTGAATTAAAGCAACAGCTACCAGGTTTTCGGTTGTACATGGCTGTTGCAGGTGGGTATAAAAGCGATTCATTTCTAAATAGTCATTCAACTTACCTGCTTGTAAAAGCGGGAGGTCATCATGGGCGCCCGATAAAAAAAGAAGACCTGTTGCTGATCAGGAATCCATTAAATGAATTACAGAAAAGTTTATTTGCGGTGCTGCAATCAGGTGTAACAATAAAATTAAATTACCCGATACCCTCATTCGCTAACAATATCATCAGGGTAATCAAAGGCGTTGAATGGGATGCAATGGATGATACATCTCAAACTGTTTTTTCTGCATCGGCATTTTCAATAAGTACGCAAAGTAACCGAATGGGTTATCGTTTAACAGGAACAGCATTAAAAACAGAACAACCCTGTGAGATCATTTCATCTGCAGTTACACAGGGAACCGTTCAACTAACCCCATCGAGTGAAATGATTGTGTTAATGGCCGATGGTCAAACTGTTGGTGGCTATCCACGTATTGCGCAGGTATGTGCAGTTGATCTTCCCGTTCTGGCTCAAAAGAAACCTGCTGATGAAATTCATTTTCAACTCATCAGTTTAGAGCAGGCAGAAGAATTATATTTGAATGCAGCAAAGCAGTTAAACAACATCAAACAAATAATACAAAAACTATATGCCCCCATCTGACGCAACCCCGTGACGCAACCCCGTCCGACGCCCTCGTCTGACGGGATAAAAATAGGATGAATAAAATAATTACAACCCCGTCCGACGAGGGCGTCGGACGGTAATACATAATTCTATGCAGGTTGATCTGAATTGTGATTTAGGCGAAGGCATGGCAACAGATGAGCAGATCATTCCACTCATCAGCTCAGCAAATATCGCCTGTGGATTTCATGCAGGCGATATTGATACGATGAAAAGAACTATTGAGCTTTGTGTACAGCAAGGAGTATCTATTGGTGCACATCCTTCCTGGCCCGAAAAAGAAAATTTCGGACGGAAAGAAATGCTACGATCAACAGAAGAGCTGATAACAATTATTACCGAACAGCTAAACATTCTTTCACAACTAACGAAAGAGCAGGGGGGCAAACTGCATCATGTAAAACCACATGGTGCTTTATACAATCAATCAGCCAATGATAAAACGATTGCTGCAAATATTGCAAAAGCTGTAAAAGATTTTGATGCTTCTTTAATGTTGTTTGGGTTAAGCGGAAGTTGCTCCATTACAGAAGCAGGAAAAATTGGATTGAAAACAGCAAGCGAAGTATTTGCAGATCGTTCTTATCTTGATGATGGAAAGCTAACGCCACGCTCCCAACCCAATGCATTAATTGAGGATGAAAACAAAGCTGTTGAGCAAGTACTGCAAATGATCACACAACAAAGCGTTACTTCCATAACAGGAAAAAATATTTCACTGATTGCTGATACCATTTGTATTCATGGAGATGGAGCGAATGCAGTTGCTTTTGCAAAAGCAATTTCCTTTGCGTTAAAACAAAACCACATTGACATCAAAAAAAATTAACTGGAAACTTCTGGGTGGCAAAGGTGCCGGAGCAGCTTTTCTCATGGCTACATCAGCCATTGGCCCCGGGTTTTTAACACAAACAACGGTGTTTACACAACAACTCATGGCCAGTATGGGTTTTGTGATTCTTGTTTCGGTGTTAATTGATATTGTTGCACAGCTCAACATCTGGCAAATACTCACGGCTAACAATAAACGTGGATCAGAACTGGCGAATGAAGTGTTGCCGGGCAGCGGTCATGTGCTCACTGCTTTAATTTGCATAGGTGGACTTGCATTTAACATCGGTAATATTTCAGGAGCTGGATTAGGTTTAAATATTCTTTTCCCTGTAAGTGTTGAAACTGGCAGTATCATCAGCGCTATTATAGCCATCGTTATCTTTTTATCGAAAGACATTTCAAAAGCAATGGATGTGTTTGTAAAACTGTTGGGTGTTCTGATGTTGCTGCTCATGCTGTATGTTGTCATCTTTGCACAACCACCGTTAGGCGAAGTCGTGCATCGCACATTTATTCCATCAACAATTAATCTTACTTCCATTGTAACGCTGGTTGGCGGCACCGTTGGCGGTTATATTACATTTGCAGGCGCACATCGTTTGCTGGAAGATAAATCGGCAACTCTCACTATGAAAGAAGTAAAACGAAGTGCTGTAAACGGCATCGTCTTAACTGCCAGTATGCGTATCTTATTATTTCTTGCCGTACTGGGTGTATTAACAAAAGGATTTCAACTCAATCCGGCGAATCCCACAGCATCGGTTTTTCAATCTGTATTAGGAGTAACCGGTTACAAACTATTTGGCATTGTGTTGTGGAGTGCTGCAATAACATCTGTTGTTGGCTCAGCATTTACTTCTGTTACATTTTTAAAAACATTGCATCCGTTCTTTGATCGCTGGCAAAGGCTCACCATCATTTCGTTTATTGTTATTTCAACAGTTGTCTTTTTATATATTGGCAAACCAATCCTGATCCTTGTGCTGGTGGGAGCATTAAATGGTTTTATCCTACCTTTCTCATTGGGTTTGATGTTATGGATCATGATGAAAAGAAAACTGGATCATTACAATCATCCCAAATGGTTACTCTGGAGTGGATGGATTGTGGTGTTAGTGATGTTATGGATGAGTGTGATTACTGTTATAAATGAACTGCCAAAATTATTTTCATAAATATGCCTGTTACCGATCCATATAGTATGTATTATGTGGCAATACTTTGTCCGCCTGCAATAGAAAGTAGAGTGCAGCAGTATAAATTATGGATGAGAGATCGCTATGGTTGTACAGTAGCATTGAAATCGCCGGCTCATCTTACACTCATCGCTCCTTTCTGGCTTGTTAAAACATCAGAACAATTATTGATCGAAAGATTACAAAGTACGCAAACAGATCAGCTTCCTGTTGAAATTCAACTACAGGGGTTTTCGCATTTCAGTAACAGGGTTCTTTTTATTACTGTTAAAGAAAATCATCCATTGGATAGTTTGTGCAAAGAAGTTGGAGATCATTTCATACCCATCTTTCCGGGGATCATCAAACCCGATGACCGCCCCTTTCATCCACATATAACCATTGCCAACAGGGATATTAAACCCGGTGATTTTAATGAAGCATGGCAACACTTTGCAAAGGAAGAATTGGAAGAAAATTTTCAAACCAACACCCTTTCACTGTTGAAATTAACGGAAGGAAAATGGACCGTTCTTGCTGAGAAGCAGTATTGAACAACCGGTTGCTCTATTTATATAACCGGCAAACCGCTTTCATTCAAATTCTATAACTTCCAGCCCTAAATCAATGGCATGAGAAAAATCTTCTGTACGATCTTATCGTTCTTCTTAGTGTATGTGCTAATTGCACAAACTGCCAATCCGCAGGATTCGGCATGGATACGGGACAATTACACAAAAAAAGAAATTTATATTACCATGAGGGATGGTGTAAAATTGTTTACCGCAGTTTATACTCCAAAGAATACCAGTGAGGCACACCCTATCCTTATGACCCGCACACCTTACTCCTGCGCACCTTATGGAGAAGCTAACTTTCGTGCTTTCTGGAATAATCATTGGCGTTATTATATGCGCCGTAACTATATCATTGTTGTACAGGATGTACGTGGCCGCTGGATGAGTGAAGGAGTATTTGAAGATGTTCGACCGTACAATCCCAATAAAAAAGAAAAAGAAACAGATGAAGCAAGTGATACCTACGATGCCATTGATTGGCTCGTAAAAAATCAACCCAACAACAATAACAAAGTGGGCATCTTTGGTATTTCTTATCCCGGTTTCTACTCTACCATGGCTGCATTAAGCAATCACCCGAGTTTAAAAGCAGTGAGTCCGCAGGCACCGGTAACAGATTGGTTCATGGGCGATGACTTTCATCATAATGGAGCTTTCTTTCAAATGGATGGCTTCTCTTTTTATTCTTCTTTTGGAAAACCAAGGCCAAAACCTACAACAGTTAGTTCCACGGGTTTTCAATTTCCTACAAAAGATGCGTATAAATTTTATTTAGAAGCAGGCAGTACAAAAAACCTGGCTAAATTAATTGGAGATAGTATTGCGTTCTGGCAAGAAATGTACAAACATCCCAATTATGATGCATGGTGGCAGGCACGTAATGTTCGGAACTTTGTAAACAACGTTCCCAATCATACGGCTACGTTAGTTGTTGGTGGTTTATTTGATGCAGAAGATTGTTATGGTGCATGGAGAACCTATGAAGCCATTGAAAAGAAAGCAAAAAATAATAATCGTATTGTGATGGGTCCTTGGTATCATGGGCAATGGGCCAGTACCGATGGAACAAAAATGGGCAATGCACAATTCGGCAGCAATACATCAACCTGGTACCAGAATGAAATTGAAATTCCATTCTTTATGCATCACTTGGAAGGTAAAGCAAATGTGGCTGACTTAGCTGAAGCAACCATCTTCTTCACCGGCGAAAATAAATGGAGAAACTTTACACAATGGCCCGCAGCTAATGTTGAAAATAAACCTATCTTCTTACAGGAGAATGGAAAACTGAATTGGACCAAACCTTCTGCTGCAAAGAGCTTCAGCGAATATGTAAGCGATCCTGCTAAACCTGTTCCTTATACAGAAGATGTTCACTTCAGTCGCACTGTTGCATACATGACCGATGACCAACGTTTTGCTAACAGGAGAACCGATGTGCTTTCTTTTCAAACAGATGTGTTAACTGATGATGTAACACTAGCAGGAACTGTTGTTGCAGATCTGCTCGCCAGCATTTCAACTACAGATGCTGATTTTATTGTGAAGTTGATTGATGTATTCCCCAGCGACTTTACTTATACCGGCGACAAACAAGCAGCAGGAAGACAAGGTGCAGGCAGTTACCCCATGGGTGATTATCAAATGCTGGTGCGTGGTGAAGTGATGCGTGGAAAATTCAGAAACAGTTTTGAAGTGCCTGTAGCGTTTACTCCCAATAAAATTGAGAAAGTAAAATTTGAATTGCCTGATGTAGCTCATACATTCAAAAAAGGTCATCGTATCATGATCCAGGTTCAAAGCAGTTGGTTTCCGTTGGTTGATCGCAACCCACAGAAGTTTGTTAATATTTATGAAGCCACTGAAAGCGATTATCAGAAAGCCATCATTAAAATCTGGCACGATGCAAAAAATGCATCGAACATTATTTTACCCGTATTGAAATAACCAAATATTACCTAGTTATGAAATTGCAATTGCTGTTATTGTTTTCGCTTCTTTCTGCTTCACTTTCAGCACAGCAGATCAATATTATCCCGAAACCGCTTGAAACAATCGTTGGCAAAGGTTCTTACACACTTAAGAACAAAACAACACTGGCCAATTATTTTGCTGATATGAAGCCGGATGATCCTTTAACATCTTATCTCACAAATTATCTGAAGAAATATTACAATATTGAAGTAAAGCTGGTACCAAAAGATTTTAATGCGGATATTGTTTTATTTCCTACCCGTATGCCTACCGGCGGTGCATTGGCTTACAAATTTTCTGTAACCCAAAGAGGTATACGCATTAATGCCAATTTTGAAGAGTCTGCTTTTCATGGCATCCAAACCCTGATACAGTTGTTGCCAACAAATACAACCGACCGGAAAGAAATTCCTGTTGTTGAAATTTATGATCGTGCCCGTTTCGATTATCGTGGTATGCATCTGGATGTTGGCCGTCATTTTGCACCCGTATCATTTATTAAAAAGTATATTGATTACCTCGCCTTGCATAAACTCAACACATTTCATTGGCATTTAACGGAAGACCAGGGTTGGCGCATGGAGATCAAAAAATATTCATTACTTACTTCTGTTGGCAGCAAACGGAATGGAACTATCATTGGCCGCTATCCCGGCAAAGGCAATGATAACAAAACACACGAAGGTTATTATACACAGGAAGAAATAAAAGAAGTTGTTCAATATGCAAAAGATCGTTTTGTTGAAGTGATTCCTGAAATTGAAATGCCCGGTCATAG